>CAZDDB010000068.1:0-14285 GCA_964504105.1 uncultured Acidobacteriota bacterium | reverse complement strand
CCCCGGTGATCACAACTCCGGAATTCAACGAACGGGAAAGTCCCATTCGCTCAATCTCGTCTTTGATGATCGTAAACAGTTCTTCGGCCCGCGGACGAATAATCTCGCAGAGCACGCGCCGCGCCATGTACCTCGGTTTTCTTCCACCCACACTCGGGACCTCAATCGTCTCGTCTTCATCGATCAACGATTCCAGAGCGCAACCATACTTCTTTTTGATCCGTTCCGCTTCGGCAATCGGTGTCCGCAGTCCCACCGCGATATCTCCCGTAAAATGATCTCCGCCAATCGATCGAATGTAGGAATGCCAGAGACTCTGCTTTTCAAATACTGCGAGATCGGTTGTACCGCCCCCGATATCAATCAAAGCCACGCCGATCTCTTTCTCATCCGGTGTCAACACGGCTTCGCTGCTGGCAAGCTGCTCTAAAACGGTGTCGGCTACTTCGATCCCAGCCTTGTTTACGCAGGTGAGCAGCGTCTGGAGCTGTGTATTACCGCAGGTCACAACATGAACATTCACTTCCAGACGCGATCCGCTCATGCCGAGCGGATCTCCGATCTCATCCTGTCCATCCACCATAAACTCCTGTGGTAAAACATGCAGAATGTCTTTGTCGGTCGGGATCGGGATCGTCTTTGCCGCTTCGATTACGCGGCCGATATCGTCGCGTGTAATGATGCGGTCCTTTGAGTTGATGCTGATCATTCCGCGGCTATTGGAGCCCATGATGTGCTCTCCGGCGATGCCAACAAAGGCTTCCTCCATGTTGATTCCTGCCATCAACTCGGCTTCTTCCACTACTTTCTTGATGCATTCCACCGTTGGATCAACATTGATGATCACTCCTTTTCGCAGCCCTTTGGAATCGGCAGTTCCCATCCCGATAATATCGATGGTGCCATCGTCTTTGATCTCTGCGACCAGGAGACAGACTTTGGTGGTTCCGATATCGAGTCCGACGATGTAGCGATCTTTTTTCGGCATTTACAATTGCTCCCGGTAGGCGCCCTTCAGAACAATCTGATCCTTGTACCGGAGATCGATTATTTTTTGATCTGAAAAATTCTTTTTGATGAAGTCCATATAAGTCAAGAACTTCTGAATCATCGGAAGAATACCATCTTTGGACACCAAAAGTCCAAACGGGAGTCCCTTTAAGTAGATCGTAGTACTATGTTTATCGTAATAGTGGATCTCAGAGACCATGGAAAAAATGCGGGAATCCTTCGCCAGAAGGTCCAGGAACTCGAGCCCCGACCGGATGCTTTCCTGATCGGAGGGGTTCGGAACGCCTGTAATGACGGGCAGACCGGAATACTGCGGGTCCTGATCAAATGTCTGGATGATCCGCCCCGCGTGATCGACCAGGTAAAGGTCCCTGGATAGCATCAGCGCTGCCGGTTGCCTCTCGGTGATATGGACATGGATTGTTCCGGGAAGCTCCCGCCAGAGGATGGCGCTCTGGATCCACGGATGGTTTTCCAGACGCAGTTTGATTTCTGTTAAATCGGCGCGCAACGCATTGCTCCTGCTTGCAAGCACGATCTTTTGAACTTCGTCCACCGTCATTTTCCGGGTTCCCGTGACCTGGACCTCATTCAAGAGAAAGACGTTCGATCCTTGAAATGCGTGGAACCCCTGAAACCCGATGTATCCAAGTTCACCGAAAAGGACGAGAAAAAGGAAGGTCCGGAAAGCGCGTTGCGAAGCGGTGCGCTTGAACCGCGTCTTCCGGACTTCCTTGTTCTTCAGATTCCGGATGTACTGGTAGTCAATCACTTTTTCCTGCTGGGTCTGGTTTTTGCGAATCGGAGGCGTCATGATTCGGATCTCCAGATGACCACTTCTTCCTGCAACGCAACGCCTTTTTTTTGCAAGACGGACTTCTTGATGTGTTCGATCAGCTTGAGCGCATCTTCGAACGAGCCATGTTCGCGGTTGACAATGAAATTTGCATGGATTTCCGACACCGCAAGCCCGCCGTTCCGGTATCCCTTCAGACCGGAATCTTCGATCAATTTTCCTGCGGAAGAAGCTTCCGGGTTTCTAAAGATGCACCCGGCGCTTTTTTCACGAAGCGGCTGGGAAGATGTCCGCTGATCGTTGTATGTGCGGATCCGGTCATGGATCTCTTTCGATTTTCCTGGCGTCAATTTCAGGCGAACCGCCGTGATGATAGCGTTTTTTGGAATCGCAGAGGAGCGGTAGGTAAATTGCAGTTCGTCTGCGTGCGCTGTTACCGCGTGGCCATCGGGTTGTACCATCCGGACCGAGTCCACGACTTCACTGATGGTGTGCTGATGTGCTCCGGCGTTCATCCGAACCACGCCGCCGATACTTCCGGGAATGCCCACGGCAAACTCGAGCCCGGCAAGCCCCTTTGCCGCCGTCTGATACGCAAGTTGAGCCATCGGATACCCGGCGTCCGCAGTAACGTAAGGAGGATCTGCTTCAAAGCTACGCTCCAACTGTTTCGTGCACACGATACCTTCACGGAAACCGCGGTCATCCGCCAGAATGTTGCTGCCGTTTCCCAGAACCCGGTATGGGCGCTTTTCCTTACTGAACTGTTTCAGCAAATCGATCAGCTCCATCTCCGTTTGCGGAAGATAGACCGCGGGTACCGGCCCACCAATGCCGATCGTCGTGTAATCGCTCAGCTTCTGGTGTTCCTTGATTTTCATATTGTCTGGCGTTCCATCAAGAGTTTCGCTGACTTATCCGCAACGGATGTGATACTGCCCGCTCCCAGGAAGAGAAGCATATCGCCCGGTCTGGCCAGTGAAAGAGCTTTTTCAGGTAGCGTCTCCAAATCTTTGTGGATCAGGACCTTTTTTCCCGAAACTGCTTCGGCGAGTTTTTCGATATTCACGCCTTCAATCGGTTTTTCCCCTGCAGGATAGATGTCGGTCAAAATAAGCAAGTCGGCATTTTGAAAGCAGTTCCCAAATTGGTCGAGCAAATGGAGTAGCCGCGTATAGCGGTGAGGCTGGAACACGGCAATGATTCGCCGGTTCCATCCGGAACGTGCCGCATTCAGTGTGGCTTCGATTTCGCTCGGATGATGAGCGTAATCGTCGATGATCAGGATATCGTTCCCCTGCGCTTTTAATTGAAAACGCCGGTCCACGCCATGGAAGGTGGCCAGCGATTTCCTTGCAGTGTCAAACGAGATTCCAAGCTCAGAGGCGACGGCAAGAGCTGCAAGGCTATTTACAATGCTGTGGGTTCCCGGCACGTTTAACTGCAGTGCTCCCAGATTCATTCCATGGTGATGAACCTGAAATTCTGAACTGAACTCCTTCATATAGATCGGAACCGCCCTGAAATCCGCTTCCTCGGAGAATCCGTACGTAACGATCTTGCGTTCAATCTGTGGCAGGATGCTGCGGTTCGCCTCGTTGTCTATGCAAAGGATCACGGATCCATAGAACGGCACTTTGCTTGCGAACCGGACAAACGCTTTCTTGATGTCGTCCATGTTGTGATACTGATCCAGATGTTCCGCATCGATGTTTGTGATTACCGCAATGGTTGCGGGCAGCAACAAGAACGAGCGGTCGCTTTCATCTGCTTCTACCACGATGAATTCACCTTTCCCTACGCGTGCATTGCTGCCGAGGGTCTGGAGACGTCCTCCGATCACGATCGTTGGATCGAGTCCGGCTTCCTGCAAGAGAAGGCCGGTCATGGAAGTGGTGCTCGTCTTGCCGTGCGCGCCGGCGATGGTGACGCTGTACTTTAAACGCATCAGCTCGGCCAGCATTTCGGCGCGCGGGATCACGGGGATTTTTTTCCCACGTGCTGCCAGCACTTCGGGATTATCCGGCGAAACCGCAGAGGAGGTAACTACTACATCTGCCAACCCGAGATTTTCTGCGGAGTGTTCGTAGCGGATCGTTGCACCAAGTGAAGCAAGTCGTTGCGTCACCGGGGTCTCCCGCAAATCTGTGCCTGACACGATGTGACCGAGATCCAGCAACACTTCGGCAATACCGCACATGCCGCTACCGCCAATCCCTACAAAATGTATTCTCTGCTGTCTTCCAAAAATAAAAGTGAAAAGTCAAAAGTCAAAATGTAAAATGCAAAATAAGTGAACGTGACTTTCCCCCTGATTTTGACTTTTGCATTTTTCATTTTGTATTTTGACTTTCCTTATTTCGTACCAAAGAGAAAGCGAGATCTACCACTTTCTTGGTTGCGTCCGGCTTGCCCATCGCACGGGCAACTTTGCCCATCTCCTTCAAACGATCGGGAAACGACACAAATTCCTGTATCGTGGACAATAACTCTTGCGGTGTGAAATCCTTCTGCAGGATCATACGCGCCGCACCCTTTTCTGCAAGCCTTCTCGCATTTTGTTCCTGATGATTGTGGGCTGCAGTCGGCAGCGGCACAAGAATTGCCGGCATCCCGAGCGAAGTGATCTCTGCCAGCGTAATGGCGCCCGCGCGGCAAATCAGGAGATCGCACCGGCCAAAAAACTCCTCTACATCATAAATAAACGGAACCACTTCGTAAAATGGCGCTATCGCATCGTACTCTTTCTTTACCATCAAAAAATCCGTCTTTCCGGTCTGGTGGATCACATGGATTCTATCCTGCATTTTCAACAGGTGGGGAAGCGATGCAGTCACCGTTTGATTGAGCGCGCGGGATCCCTGGCTTCCACCGAAGATTCCCAATGTGAATTTCTCGTGTGCAATCTCCTTCTTATGGATCGTCCGGCAGGGCGTTCCTGTAACCACTGCTTTTCCGTTGTAAATTCCGGTGGAGTCCTCATACGGTACCGCGACGGCTGCGGCGTACTGCAACGCCTTTCTGTTGGTGAACCCTGGAATTGCATTTGGCTCCACCAATAAGATCGTGACCCGTTTATGGTGCGCGGCCACCAGTACCGGTCCGGATGCGTAAGCCCCAAACCCGATCACAATATCCGGATGGAATTCATTCAGAATCCGCCGGCTTTCCAGATACGCAAACGGCAACTGCAGCAACGTCTTCATTTTTGTGATCAAACTCTTTCCAATCAGCCCGCCGACACGAATCAAACGCAATTCATAGTTGTGTCTTGGCACAAGATCGCTCTCCAGTCCGGAAGGAGTACCGGTAAACAAGATTGCGTTCACCTCATGGCGATTCTGCAGCTCATCTGCAATCGCAAGAGCGGGGAAAATATGACCTCCTGTTCCACCATCTGCAATGAGAACCCTCATACATGCTGCGAAATATTCAGCAGCGCGCCTACGGCCATCAGGTTCACCAGAAGCGAAGAGCCTCCGGAGCTGATAAACGGGAGCGGCAGTCCTTTTGTCGGCAAGAGTCCAATCACAACACTGATATTGATCAATGCCTGCAATACGATCATGGATGTGATTCCCGCGGCCAGGAACTGGCCGAATGGATCCCCAACTTTCCAGGCGATTCGCATTCCGCGCCAAAAAAACAGGATGTATGCAAGCAGGACCGCTGCAGAGCCGATCAGACCGAGCTCTTCTCCGACAATCGCGAAAATAAAATCTGTGTGCGGTTCCGGCAAGTAAAAAAGCTTTTGGATTCCGTTGGCAAGTCCCACACCATCTGTTCCTCCCGTTCCCAGTGCGATCAGCGACTGGTTGATTTGAAACCCGCTGTCGAGAGCGTCTGCTTCCGGATGCATGAAAGTGATCAGCCTCTCGCGTCTGTATTCGACATTTAGAACGAGAAGGTAGAATGCAGGAATGCAAAGGAGCGCAAACAGTGCAAAATAGCGAAGCGGCATTCCCGCAAAAAACAAGAGCACAACCGTAACTCCCGCAATCATGATGGCGGTACCGAGATCCGGTTGTATGACCACAAGAAAAGCCATCTGCCCACCCACCAGAAGGGCCGGCAAAATCGTTTGCCAGAACGATTCAATCTGTCCCTGTTTCCGGGCAAGATGATGCGCAAGAAACAACAGCAGGGGAAACTTCACGAGCTCAGCGGGCTGAATCGAGATCGGGCCAATCCGGAACCACCGGTGCACATTTGCAACGGTCGGCGCAAAAAGTACAAGCACCAGCAGACCCGCGGAGACGGCGAGACTGCTGTAGATCAGGATCCTGCTGTTCCACCTCCTGTAGGGCACATTCATGATCAACACCATCGCAGCCATGCCGATCGCGCACCACAGGATCTGCCGGATCACATATTGAAACGGGCTGCCATGTTGCTCCATCGCCAGAACTGCAGAGGCCGAGTAAATCATCACCAGCCCGAACATCACCAGTCCGATGGTAACGGTAAACAATACTTTGTCAGAACTCAGTTTTCTTGCCATAGCTCAGCTCAAACACTAAGACACGAAGGCACGAAGTTTTATTTCTTACTTCCTTCGTGCCTTTGTGCCTTCGTGGTTAATCCCTCCACCGCAGCGCGGAACACCTGCCCGCGTTCTTCATAGTTCGCAAACATATCGAAACTCGAACACGCTGGGGACAACAACACCACGTCTCCCGGGGCCGAGAAAGCACCCGCCTGTTCCACGGCTTCCTGCAAAGTTCCGCAATACTCCGGAGCCGCGGCCTCTCCAAGTTCGTCTGCAATTCGTTTCTTTGCTTCACCGATCAGCAACAGGCGCTTCACGCGGCTTCGTACAAGCTCCTGCAACACTGTGTAGTCACACCCCTTGTCCTTTCCGCCCATGATCAGGATCACATTTCCGGGAAAACTCTCCAGTGATTTCACCACGGCGTCCACATTGGTGGCCTTGGAGTCGTCATAGAAGCGCACTCCATTCACTTCTCCAACAAGCTCCATGCGGTGATGCAGCCCTTGAAAGTTTTCGAGCGCCCGCTGCATCGCTTTGGGAAGTACTCCGCAAAGCAAAGAAATCGAAGCCGCGCATAGTGTATTCTCCAGGTTATGAATCCCCTGGAGCGCGCCGAGATTGAAATTCACCACAGATCCGCCCGCAACAGTGCGAATCAGCCCCTGGTTCGCATAGAGCCCGGACGGCGGAACCCCTGTTCGTGAAAACCAAAAGCGGTTGGCCTGGATCGAATTCGCATGGTCTCTCAAATAGGGATCATCGTAATTGACTACTGCAAAATCTCCCGATTTTTGATTCTCAAAGATCCGCATTTTGGCCAGATAGTAGGGTTCCACCGAAGGATACCGGTCCAGATGATCTTCCGCTAGATTCAACAATGCAGCAATGTGCGGACGAAATTGATGGATCGTCTCGAGTTGAAAACTGGACAGCTCGATCACGTAGTAATCTTCTTTCTTCGATTTCTTGCAATGCTGAATCAACGGCGTGCCGATATTTCCGCAAACGGTTGCCTGTTTGCCTCCTTCCCGTAACATCGCTCCAGTCAACTCTACGGTTGTTGATTTTCCATTCGTTCCGGTAATTCCGATGAGGGTGCCTTGAATGTAGTGATAGGCAAGCTCAATTTCGGAAAGGATGGGAATTCCGGCGCGCTTTGCCGCCTGCACCGGTGGAATCGTATCGGGAATTCCAGGACTCAATACAATCACACCCGCCTTCATAAATGTTTCTACGACATGACCTCCAAATTCAAATTCAATATCCGGATATTTTGGCAGCTCTCCAAACTCACTCGCCGGTTTCATTTCGGAAACCGTAACGGCGCAGTTATGGCTTCGTAAAAACTCCACAACAGCCTGCCCGGTCCGGGCAAATCCCGCTACCAGCACGTTCTTTCCCTCAACTTTCATCAAATTACTAACCGCAAAGACCGCAGAGAACGCAAAGTGAGGAATAAATGCTTTGCGGTCTTAGCGGTCTTTGCGGTACCATTTCCTTTATCTCAGTTTTAGAGTCGTTAAGCTCAGCAACATAAACAGGATCGCAAGGATCCAGAACCGGATGATTACCTTTGGTTCCCGCCATCCTTTCAGCTCAAAATGATGATGAAGGGGCGCCATCAAAAAGACCCGTTTCTTCGTCAATTTGAAATAAAAGACCTGGATAATCACCGACATTGCTTCGATAACAAATAGTCCCCCCACGATCACAAGCAGGAATTCCTGCTTGATCAGAACGGCGATCGTTCCAATCACAGCGCCAAGCGATAGTGATCCCACGTCCCCCATAAATACTTCTGCCGGATAGGCGTTGTACCAGAGGAAGCCGATACTTGCTCCTACAAGAGCTCCGCCAAACACGGTGATTTCACCCGCATTTTTCAAAAACGCAAGCAGCAGATACTGCGAAAAGACGGCATGTCCGGTAATATAGGCCAGCGCCGTATATGCAGAAGAGGCGATCAGTACCGAACCGATCGCAAGACCATCCAATCCATCCGTCAGATTGACTGCATTCGAACATCCAACAATCACCAGCATGACCAGCAGCACATAAAAGCCGCCAATGTCGGGTTGCCACCATTTAATAAAAGGGAAGATCAATTTCGTGTTGTAGGTATCGCCGGTACTGGATAGATACAGCAGGAAAGCCCCGATCATTGCGCTGCAGATAAATTGCAGGATGAGTTTATGTTTTCCGGTCAGACCCAGCGAGCGGCGCCTGGCAATCTTGTTGTAGTCGTCCAGGAAACCGATTACGCCAAAGGAGATGGCGGCAAACAAAAGGATCCAGATGAAGCGATTCGTTAGATTGGCCCAGAGAAGTGTCGGGATTAGAAGACCGGCCAGAATGATCAGTCCACCCATCGTGGGAGTGCCCGCTTTCGACTGGTGCGATGCAGGACCTTCTGCGCGGATCTGCTGTCCAATCTGGAACTCTCGCAGTTTGCGAATCGCCCATCCTCCGAAAAGAAGGGTGATCAACATGGCCGTGATCGCGGCAGCCCCTGTGCGAAACGTGATGAACTGAAACAGCGCGAGTTTCGTATGATCGGGTGATAACAACCAGTACAACATATCTATAAATACAAAATGCAGAATGCAAAATGCAGAATGTAAAATGTTCGGATTGCAGCGTGCGCCGATTTTGCATTTTGTATTTTGAAATTTGAATTTTTCATTTTGTTAGTTCCTCGACCACTCTTTCCATTTTCATTCCACGCGAACCTTTTACCAACACCAGATCCCCCTCCCGGACCACTCGCCCCGCCACCGTGGCGGCTTCTTCTGAGTCGGCGGTCTCAAATACTTCAGGACCGCCGCTTTTGCGCGCTGCCTCTGCCATGTGACGGCTCCGCGTGCCTGCAGTAATCAGCACATCAAACCCGCAGGAGGCGACCTGCTCCCCTGCAGCGCGGTGGAACCGGTCTTCCTCCTGTCCAAGCTCCAGCATGTCACCGAGCACTGCAACCTTGCGTTTGTATCCGTCACTCTTTTCGATCAGTTTCAACACGATCTCCAGCGCCTTGGGATTGCTGTTGTAAGAATCATCGTAAATGTGAACTCCATCTGTCTCGATCAGGGTGCCTCTTTGCCGGAACGGTTCGAGGTTCCGGATTCCGCTTAGAATTTGTTCCCAACTGAGCTCCAGGAGCAAGGATGTGCAGGCTGCCGCTGCGATATTCTGCAGGTTTCCCGTTCCACAAAGTTTCGTTTCAAACTCAAACCTGTTTTCTTTCCAACGGAAAACACCGCTGCAGCCGCGAACACCGCGCAATTGTAGCGAGCTCGGTTGGAGGTCCGCTTCGAAAGACATTCCGTACGATATGTGATTTCCTCCGGCAGCCTGAATCCGTTTTGCAATCAGAGGTTCATCCGCGTTATACACAACAGAACAGCCCTCAGGCATCCCCCGGATCAGGGATGCCTTCTCGTCCGCGATTGCATCGATGGAGGAGAACTGTCCCAGATGAACTGCGCTTACATTCAAGATCACTGCAATGTGAGGCCTCAGGATCTTGGAAAGGGCAGAGATTTCACCTGGCTGGTTCATCCCGACTTCAAAAACGCCGCACTCTTCCTGATGAAACGCAAGTAAACTGAGAGGCATGCCGGTGATGCTGTTCAGGTTTCCTTCGCTTTTGAATACCGTATATTTTTGCCCTAATAAGGCCGCTGTAAATTCCTTGGTCGACGTCTTTCCCGCGCTCCCCGTGATTCCGATAAAGCGTGCCCCGCTGTTTCTTCGAACCCAGGAAGCGAGCGCATGTAGCGCGCCAAGCGAGTCCTGGACCTGGATCAGAGTAAAGGGAGTACCTGCGACGGCCGGCCGTTCCACAACGGCGCCTCCGGCTCCGCGGTTGGCCGCATCCTCTATGAAGAGATGTCCGTCCGTTGTTTCTCCTTTCAGCGCAAAAAACAAACTTCCTTTCTCGGCTTTGCGCGAATCAATTCCAAAAGAATCAAATTCCATTGTGTGCGATGTCAACATCCGTCCACCGGTTGCCTGTACAATCTGATCCACAGTCAATCTCATATTCCTTAGTAGGGGCGGGTCTTGTACCCGCCCGCAGGAGGGCGACCACAAGGGTCGCCCCTACCGCTTTGCAAAGAGCCCCCGCAATACTTCTCGCTCATCGAAATGGATCTTTTGATCGCCGATCACCTGATAGTTTTCGTGTCCTTTGCCGGCAAGGACAAGTGTGTCTCCCGGACCCGCTGAACTCACGGCATGGGCGATCGCTTCGGCGCGGTCCGGAATAATAACTACATCATCGTTGCGGCCTTCGATCCCGGAGCGTATTTCCGCCGCAATCTGCCCGGGGTTTTCGCTGCGTGGATTGTCGGAAGTCAGGATCACTGAATTTGCAAGTTCCGCTGCGGCACGGCCCATCAACGGGCGCTTTCCGCGGTCGCGTTCTCCACCGCATCCAAACAAAACGATCAGCCGGTTCGTTGTGTAGGGCCGAACGGTTGTCAGGAGTTGTCGCATGGCATCTTCCGTATGTGCATAATCAATCAGGATCAAGAACGGTTGTCCGTGTTCGATCCGTTCCAGACGACCGGGCACCTGCTTCATGCCCCGGATTCCCGAAACGATCGCGTCCTGCGGAATGCCGGCAACCGTCGCGGCCGCAAATGCCCCACAGATGTTGTAGGTATTATAGCGTCCAATGAGCGGTGTCCGCATCTTTACATCGTTGATGATGATGTCGCTGCCGCGCGCAGAACTGGACCATTCACGAATCTGAAAATCGGCGCTCTGCAGAAAGCCGTAAGTCACACAGTTAGAATTTGCCTGCGCGATCCTGACTCCATAGGGATCATCCAGGTTTATAACGGCCGTTTTTGTTGTGCAGATCCGGTTGTCAAAAAGCATTCTCTTTGCCTGAAAATACTCTTCCATGGTGCCATGATAATCGAGATGGTCCTGCGTGAGATTGGTAAAAATGGCTACTTCAAACGTGCACCCGGCAACGCGATGTTGTTTCAATGAATGGGAGGAAACTTCCATGGCGCATGCCCGGCAGCCCTTTGAAACCATCGTGGAAAGATTGCGTTGGAGATCCACGGATTCAGGCGTTGTTAGCGTGGACATCTCCACAGATTCTCCGGAACCGTAAACGACCGTGCCAAGAAGCCCGCATCGCAAGCCCGCATGTTCCAGGATGGATTGCAGCAAGAAGGTCGTGGTGGTCTTGCCGTTGGTCCCGGTAACACCAAAGAGTCGCAATTGTGTAGATGGATTTCCGTAAAAGGCGCTGCTGAGGTGACCAAGCGCGAGACGCGGAGCGCCGGTGCGGATTTGCGTCAGGTCTGTTTGAACCGGTTGATCGGTTAGAACTGCGACGGCGCCGGCACGCGCTGCATCCGGCAGAAAGCGGATCCCGTGGAAATGCTGTCCGGGGAGCGCAGCAAATAGAAATCCTTTGCCAATCGTCCTGGAGTTACACGAGATGCCGGTGATTTCGAGGTCGAGGGCGCCTTCCGCTTCGAAATCCTGCAGGGAAGTCAGCAGAGACTGGAGGTTCATTCTTATTTTCGCGATGCATTCGCGTCCGTTGCGATTGAAGAATCTGCTTCGTCGGTGGCCAGAGTGATGATACAAAGATCATCCTTTTTCATTGGTGATCCGACGGTCGGCCACTGTTTGATGACGGTCCCTGTGCCGCGGAGACGAAACTGGATCCCGGCCCTGCTGAGAATCTGGATGATTTCACTGGCAGTTTTTCCGAATAAAGAGGGCATCACAAGCCCGGAGGCCTTGCCGTCGTCGGTGGCAATCTCGAGCTTGTGATGCGGTTTAGGAGGAGTAAACGATGCCGGCTCAATTTCTTCCGGAAATTCAGTCGCTTGGATCGCGCGGGGGAACGCGGATTCAGCTTTTAATGCAGGATTTTCCGTAATCTGATCAGGGGGAATGTCCAGATACTTCAAAACCTGTTGTCCAATTTTCCGGAATAGAGGTGCGGCGCTTTCTCCTCCGTGATAAAGCCTTTTGGGTTCGTCTAGAACACAGATCATACTGATTGCCGGACTTTCTGCCGGCGCATATCCGACAAAGGATGCAATGTAGCCGCCATCGGCATAGGTTCGCGATGGCCCGATTTTCTGGGCGGTCCCGGTCTTGCCGGCGACGCTGTAGCCGGGAATGGCTGCAAGAGTGCCCGTTCCTTGAGTCACGACACCCCGCAAGATTTCCTGCAGTGTGCGGATCGCACTGTGTTTGATCGGCACCTGTTGCGGTTCGGGAAACACAGTGGGTTTCATCCGGCCGGAGCTTTCGGAAATTTGCGAAATGCAATGCGGCACCGGAAGGGATCCGCCATTGCCGATCGCGCTCATCATGTTGAGGACCTGGATTGCAGTCACTCCCACTTCTTGGCCCATCGAAAAAGCCCCGATCGAGATTGCCGACCACTTGCTGTGGTTTCGCACAAGTCCGGTTGCTTCGCCCGACAGATCGATTCCGGTCTTCTTTCCGAAACCGAGCATCCCGGTGTATTCCACCAGTTGTTTCGGGCCCAGCAACAGTCCAACCTTAATCATCCCGACATCACTCGACTTCTCCATCACCTGCCGGAAGCTGAGAGTGCCGAACGCTTTGTGATCGTGGATCGTGTGTCCCGCAAGCACGATGGACCCGTACTGGCAGTCAAATAGATCTTCCGGTGTGACCAGCTCCCGATCCAGAGCTGCCGCGGCGATTACAGTCTTGAACGTGGATCCCGGCTCATAGTAGTCCTGGATCGCTTTGTTCTTCCAGGCAGTCGGGTTGAATCCCCGGTACGCGTTGGGGTTGAAGGTTGGCTCATTGGCCAGCGCGATAATTTCACCGGTGTATGGATTCATGATGATTACGGAACCGCCCTTCGCATCCAGCTGCTCGACAGTTTCCTTGAGTTCCTGCTCAGCGATGTGCTGAATGGCTGAGTCGATTGTTAGCTGGAGCGAGCGCCCTACCGTGGGGGCAAACACCGCATTTTCCTGACTTGGCAGCAGTAGCCGCTTTTTTGCGTCCCGCAGCGCGGTGATTTTTCCCGGGACTCCGCTGATAACGGGATCGTACTGATATTCGACCCCGCTCAGTCCTTTGTTATCGAGTCCCACAAAACCCACCACATGCGCCGCCAGTTCCCGGTTTGGATAGAAACGCCGGCTCTCCTGTGTGAAATAAACCCCCGGCAATCGCAACCTGCGGATCTGTTCCGCGGTCTCGCGTGGAATCTTTCTGGCGATCCAGCAGAAAGTCTTGTTCTTGATTCTGGAAGCAATCTCCTGCGGATCGATGGACACAAGAGACGCAATGGATTTCAGCTCCTCCTGGGGGTTGTGCATTTCTTCGGGGATAACAAAGACGGAATCTACGGCGATGCTGATGGCAAGCTGTCTCCCTTTTCGGTCCAGAATCGGTCCGCGCTCCGGATCCAGCGTCACGATGCTCTGTCTTTGTTTCCTGGCGCGTTCCATGTAGTGATCGTGCTGGATGACCTGCACGTAGACCAGCTTCAGGACGATTGCACAGACCCATACAAAGCAGAAAAGCAGCGAGATCTGGAACCGTGTGCGAAGCAGTCCTGGCGAAACTCGGTTACTTCGATGTGTCTGAGAGTTCATGGTTTCCCGTCTGTTTGTCCTTGCGCGGCAAGATCAGCATCTGATCCGGATTCGGTTTCACGAGATTCAATTCTGACGAGGCGATGTGCTCGATTCTATTCATCGATCCAAGCGCCGCCCGTTCCAGCGTTAAACGCTGACGCTGCTCCTGCAAGAGCCGCTGCTGCTTGTACACATCGCGCATTTTGTAGCCCATGCTGAGGATTTCCACTCCCCTCCATATATAGGAAAGGATCCCGATCACGATCAGCGACGCGGTCAGCAGGATCAACATCAGGCTGCGAAAATGGACCGGATCCTTTTCTTTGACCGGTTCCTGTTTGGGCAACCTGTTCGACTGTATATATACCCGATTCATAATTCTTTT
>CAZDDB010000067.1:6144-14339 GCA_964504105.1 uncultured Acidobacteriota bacterium | reverse complement strand
ATCAGTGAGATGGTCCAGTACGGATTGCCGGAGGATTACTTCGATCAATACCCCGGAAGAGTTCGGGCAACCACGCTCGGAGACATGAAGAAAGCGGCAGCCGTGCTGGTGCATCCGGACAATCTGGTGTGGGTGATTGTGGGCGACCGCGCAAAGATCGAAAAGGGAATCGAAGAACTGGGATACGGAAAGATTCAGATCATCGATACCGACGGCAATCTCGTGAAGTAGGGGCGGGGCTTGTCCCCGCCCGCACGGAACGGGCGTCCCGCCCGCCAATCTCGTTTCGGTGCAACAGGCCGACAATACGCGAGCAAAAGCGAGCGTGAATCACCCTCGTCACACCATACGCATAGCTCATACTCGCTTCCGCTCGCGCACATTGTGGACTATGCAAGCCGTTGCACCGAGAAAGAGGCCGCCGGCAGAGATTCAAAGCAATGGACAAATAGGGTCAATTTTTGGCAAGGCTGCAGAATGATATAGAATGTAGTGAAAATGGGGGTGTTGCATGAAGTTCACCTGTCGTGTGCTGCTTTTCTTGTTTGTAGTTCTTTTATTGTCACAGGATGTGGATGCCGCTCCGGCGGGCAGGACTAAAATCTTCATTGGGCTTGGCCTCATCGGAGGCGGTGTCGTAATTGCAGCGAATGGCATCCAAGAAAGCATTTGTTTTTTCAGGGATTGCCCGAGCCATGATGCCGAAATCATTGCGGGTCTTGGAATGGTCGGGGTCGGAACTGTGCTTTTCATCATGGGCTTGCGGGAACGTGGACGAGCAGGCAAGAGCGAATTTGAGGAATCCTTGAAAACGCGGCCGGAATTGTTGTTTGGCGCCGCCCCAACACGGCACGGATTTGCCGCCGGCGTCACTTTCCGGTGGTAGAACAACTTCCGTGGCTGCTCCCGGAGTTCGGGTGTGCTTAGCCCATCGAACTCGGCTCCTCTAGTTACAAGTTGGTACCCACTGGAAGCTTAAACTTTCCGCCCCAGCACAATCTCAGCCAATGTTTCCTTTCCATGAGAAACATATGCTGTAAGCGCAGTATTATGTTCCTTATCAAGTAGTTCAGATATTCCAGTGCCGGCACAAAAAGCAAATTCCTATTGCAGGGAAGAAATTTGGGGGTTCGTTCGTCTTAATATGTAACTATGCCTTTCCGGGAAGAAACGGACCTTATCGAAGCGTGTAAACGCGGGGATTCCTCTGCTTTAAGGCAGATTTATGAAGCGTACAAAGACAAAGTGCATAGTCTGGGTTATTACATGACGGGTGACAGGGAAGCAGCCAAAGATATTACGCAGCAGGTTTTCTTAAAAGTACTCACTTCCATATTAACGTTTCAGTACAGAGCAAGTTTCAGCTCATGGCTGTTCCGTCTCGCGGTGAACGTCTGCCATGACTATCAAAGATCCACTCGAAGAATGAAAATCTTTTCCACCGGTGTACCGGCATCACTCGCAATCTACGATTCCAGACCATCTTTAGAAGAAAATCTTTTCAAGGAACGCGTCTCGGAAACCGTGCGGAAAGTCGTGATGAAAATGAGTCCGAAACTTCGGACCGTGATCATTTTGAAATACATCGAAGATCTATCGTATTCGCAGATCGCAGAGCTGTTAGGGTGCTCCATCGGGACAGTGAGCTCCCGATTGAACCGGAGTCATAAAATTCTGGCCGAAGAGCTGAAGGAGTTCAAGCGTTTTTTATGAGAACACGCAGCTGAGGAATCCAATATGTTTTGTCGAAACGTAAGAAACAATCTTTCCGCCTACCTTCAAGGTGAGTTGGAGCCGGGTAAGGCAAGTTCGATCGAATCACATCTGGTGAAATGCCCGTCTTGCAGAAAGGAATCGGAAACGATTCAAGAAGGAATCCGGATGGCAGAGCGACTACCGCTTGTAGCTGCGCCGGAAGAGCTCTGGCAAACCATCGAAGAGCAACTCCGGAAGCACAAAGTTCAAGTCGAACCGGTGCCGAAACGCAGTCTTGTCCCCGCGTTCGGGCTTGCTCTGGGCATCGTGATTCTGATGGCAATTCTTTTTTGGTTCGTCCGTCCTTTGGGTGAAGATCAGATGCTTACGGCTGCAGCGCCTCAATGGAGCGTCAATACCACAGTCATGGAAGCCTGCAGTTGCCCTATGTTCTGCCAGTGTTATTTCAATACGAAACCGGCAGGTCATTCGCATCACGGAAAAGAAGTACATTTTTGCCGGGGCAATCTGGCTTACAAAGTTAACAAAGGCAAATACGGTTCCGAAACTCTGGATGGTATAAAGTTTTGGGTGGCCTCAGATGTAGGCAGCGATTTTTCTGCGGGACAGGCGGATTGGGCGGTACTTTATTTCGATCCTTCCCTGAATCCCAAGCAGCGCGAAGCCGTCCAGATCATCCTTTCTTCCTTGATGCCGGTAAAGTGGAAATCCTTTAAAACTGCAGAAGCAAAGATGGATCGCTGGGAATTGAACAACGATTCTGCCTATGCCAGTTTGGATGCCGGCAAAACTGCTGTGATCAAGCTCAGACGCTTTCCGGGCATGACCAGCGAACCGGTTGTTATCCGGAATCTGAAATATTGGGGTGCGCCGCGCAATGACGGGTTTCTGGTGATGCGCAATGAAGTACAAGCATACCGCATCGGTCCTAAGGCATTTGAATTCAAAGGGACCAGCGGTTTTCTCATCACGTTCGACATGAATTCCAAAGACCTGGCTCCGAGAAAACAGCAGACGAAACGGAATTCAGAAAAGGCAATGCAACCATTATCGTAGGAGGTTCTATGAGAAAGTTCCACATCTTTTTGATTCTTGCAGCTGGTGGCTTCGCTCTTTCCATTTTTGCGGGAGAAATGAAGACTGCGCCGCAGTGGAGCATGAATGCCACCGCTATTGAGGCTTGTAGCTGCACGATGTTCTGCCCGTGCTATTTCAACACCAAACCTGGGGCACATCACGAACACGGCGCCGGAGAAACGCATTACTGCCGGGCAAATCTGGCGTACAAAATAAATCGCGGGAATTACGGCCCGGTAAAATTGGACGGCGCAAAATTCTGGGTTTCTTCTGATTTAGGCGCCGATTTCTCGAAAGGTCAAATGGATTGGGCCGTAGTCACCTTCGATAAACCATTGACCAAAGAGCAGCGCGACGGCATTACGACAATCGTTGGCCATCTCTTTCCGGTAAAGTGGAATTCCCTCACCACGGCCGAAGCAAGCATCGACCGCTGGGAGTACAACAAGGATATGGCTTACGCTTCGATGGATGGCGGAAAAACGGCGGAAGTAAAACTAAAACGCATCCCGGGCAACACGAATGAACCTGTGGTGATTCACAATTTGAAATACTGGGGAGCGCCGCGGAATGACGGTTTTGTCTTGATGCCGAATGAAGTGGAAGCGTATCGGGTTGGCCCCAAAGCATTTGAATTTCGGGGCACCAACGGCTTCATGATCACTGTAGACATCAATTCCGACGATGTCGCAAAAACAGCCATGTAGTACAACTCGAAAACCAGCAGCGTACAAACGGTGGATGCGAAGAGCAGTTCGTAGGTGAATCTCAAAAATCGCCGTGCGTGCGGGTGACAATTGTCTTTTCGATTTTTTCGCGCACTTCCGGAGCGCGGTCGATCAAGCTTTGAAAGATATCGCGGTGAATCGTCAGCATCACGGAGGGTGTCATCGTGCGGATAGTGGCAACGCGCGGTACATTTTTGATCAGCGAGATTTCGCCAAAGTAATCCCCATCTTCCAGAAATGCGATTGTTTCTTCGACGCCGTTTGAAGCCAGCTTATGCACGGAAACCTGACCACGCGCGATCAAGTAGAAGCGGTTCCCTTCCGTTCCTTCCCGCACAACCACCCGGTCCGCGGGATAGGATTCAGTTACAAACAACGAGGATATTTCCTCCAACAGGCCGGCGTCCAGACTTTCGAAAATTGGGTAACGCTTTAATCTGGATGCTTCCACTTGAGCGGCGCCTTCGCTAAACGAGAAACCGCTTTGTTTGTTCCAGAGGTGCGCGTACAGGCCGCCTTTTGATAACAATTCATCATGACGTCCCTGTTCGGCAATGTTGCCGTTTTTCAGAAGAAAGATGCAAGCGGCATCCCTGGTCGATGCGAGACGGTGCGTTACCGACACCATCGTGCGTCCGGAGCCTACGCGCGCAAGCGTTTGATTGATTGCGTTCTCTGTTTCCGGGTCCAGAGCAGACGTTGCTTCATCCAGAATCAGGATCTCCGGATCTCGAAGCAGAGCACGCGCGATCGCAATCCGCTGGCGCTGACCGCCTGATAGTCTCGCTCCCAGCTCTCCCGCCATCGTATTGTAACCTTCGGAAAGCTGGAGAATCGCTTCGTGAATCCCAGCTGCCTTTGCCGCCGAATCAATCTGTTCATCGGTTGCGTCCGGCCTTCCCATCCGAATGTTGTCCCGAATCGATTTGTTGAACAGATAGCTATCCTGAAAGACGATTCCCATCTGTGCGCGCAGGGATTCCGCTTTTACTTGCCTGGCATCCGTTTCATCGAAAAGTACCGCTCCCGATGCTGGATCGTAGAAGCGCAGCAGCAGATTGAGGATTGTACTCTTCCCACAACCGCTTGGTCCAACGAAAGCGACAAAGGATCCCCGCCGAATTTGGAGGTTCATTTTTTCAAGAACCGGAGGGCCGGCGTCATATCCGAAAGTTACATCACGAAAAGTGATGCCTGAAGACAATCTCGGCAAAACAGTTGCGCCAGGCTGATCGGCAACTTCGGGCTCTTCGGCCAGCAGATCCTCAATCCGTTGCAATCCACCGACCGAACGCAGGATCACCGGCACAACTTTCGTGAGCGCTCCAACAGAAAAACTGATGTGGATATAGAGCGTTTGCAAGGCGATCAGAGTTCCAATCGTCAACTGCTGTTTGAAGACAAGGAGCACTCCGACACCAATGACAAGAATTTCGAACAGGAGAACAATGATGTTTGGAATCCGCTCAACGTTGTCGGCCGAAAAGTTGAAGCTGATCGAGCTTCGAGACAGATTCGCAGCCTCGCGGCCAAATTCCCGGATTGCGCTCTCTTCCAGGCCGAAGGCTTTGACAACCGCCTGAACGCTCACAATTTCTTGAACGTTCTGTGCGAGATGAGCTTCCTTTTTCTTGAATTCGTAGCCCAGTTGCGCGGTGTTTGCAGCTATTCTTCTAGGCGCGACAACACAAAGCAAGAGGCCGATCAGAGTGAGCAAAGCCATGTGCCATTCCAGCGTGAAAAGAATCGCCAGTCCCACGATGACTCCCAACCCCTGGGTGATCAGACTGGGTACAGCCCAGGTTACAGCATTCTCCATTGCGGTCAGGTCAGTGGAGAACCGCGCCATGATATCCGCAGTCCTGGTTCTGGAGTAATAACCCATGGAAAGTTGCTGGAGATGAACAAACACCTTTTGCCGAATATCGTTTAATACATTGGCACTGAGAAAAGCGTACAGATATCCGCGTGCCAGACCGGCAAGGGACGCGATGATCACGCCCGCAACAAGCGCAACCAGTGTCAGAATCAGGATCTTTTCATTGTGAGCAGAGATTCCCTGATCAATCAGGAATTTGAAACTGAGAGGCCATCCCATCAGGAAGACCGTGTTCACTAACAACAGAATCAGGACCAGAACAGTTTGAAAGCGATAGGGGCGGAGATACTGGTACAACACCGCGAGGAATTCGGCAATACCCATTACCGGGGGAGTGTTTGTAGCCGTATCCGCCTGATCCATGGAAATCTATTATACCCGCGTGAATGAGGGTGGGGCGCACGGCGTGCGCCCCCACTCGATTTTCCCTTATACTTGCGTGATGGACGCGCTGGAAACAAAGTTGCAAGAGCTGTTCAAGTTCGACACGTTTCGTCCCGGACAGCGCGAGGTAATCGATCACATCCTGGCGGGGCGCCACACGCTGGCAGTACTTCCTACAGGTTCCGGCAAATCCTTATGTTACCAGCTTGCTTCACAAATGTTTCCGGGGATCACGCTCGTAGTTTCGCCGCTGATTGCTTTGATGCAGGATCAGACTGATCAGCTTGCCAGGCGCGGTTTCAGCGGCGTGACGTTTCTGAACAGCACGCTCAGCGCAGCGGAAACTTCCGGGCGATACAGGCAGATGGAAACTGGAGATTACAAATTGATTTACGTCGCGCCCGAAAGATGCGACTCGCCCCGATTCCAGCGGTTTATCCAATCCGCCAACATCAGCCTCCTGGTCATCGATGAGGCGCACTGCATCAGCCAGTGGGGTCACGATTTCCGTCCGCATTACCGCACCATCAGCCGCCGCTTGCCCGAGTTGAAAAAAGCGATTGTGCTTGCCGTGACAGCCACTGCCACACCGGAAGTGCAAACCGATATCGCGGCTACTCTGAGTCTCGGCACGATGCAGCGCGTCATCGGCAACTTTGACCGGCCGAATTTGCGCTTGCAGGTCATCGCTGCAGACGCGGATGAGAAAGACAATCATTTGATCCGGCTTCTGGAAGATCAGGCGGGACCTGCCATCGTCTACTGCAGCACCAGAAAACAGGCGCAGCAAGTTTACGATCTGCTCGACGCAAGACACATGCGGGTATGCCTGTACCACGCAGGACTCCCCGCGGCGGAAAGAACGCATGCGCAAAACGCTTTTCTGGGTGGTGAAGCTCAGGTGGTTGTAGCCACAGTCGCGTTCGGAATGGGCATCGACAAACCGGATGTGCGCAAGATCGTCCACTACAACATTCCCGGTTCCCTGGAAGGTTACTACCAGGAAGTGGGACGGGCGGGACGGGACGGTCTTTCCGCAGTTTGCACGCTGCTGTACACATTCAATGATGTTCGGATTCAACGATTCTTTATTGATCAAGCGCATCCCCAGCCCGAGCAAGTCTTGCAAATCTACACTCACCTGAGGAAGGCTCATCCCGAACCGCTGCGCCCACAGGATCTAACGGCGAATGGAGCGGTCCCGGAACTCGGCGTCAACGCAGCGCTGCAGATCCTTTACCTGCAGGGATGGCTGACCGTTACGCCGGATGGACGATACGCAGTCGCAAAACTGGAAGTCGAACGTCCGGATGTAGACTTCCGGGAATCAGAGCGGCGATACGGGCGCGACAATGCGCGGCTTGCAAAGATGATCGCATACGCAGGCCCGCGTCTGTGCCGGCGAGTTCATATTCTTCAGTACTTCGGTCAAAAGTTTCGTCCGCCTTGTGGAAACTGTGATGTTTGCGCCCCTGCTGCCCGACCGTCTGCTGCGGTCCCGGTCGGCGAAGCCACGGAGGAATCGGACCGGATTGCGCGCGAGATCTTGCAGTCAGCGGCCGCCTTCGGGGGACGCTTCGGACGCACATTGATCCGCGATGTTCTGAAGGGAAGCGAACGGAAGAAGATTCTTGAGCTGCGTTTGCAAAGTTCACCGGCTTACGGCCGCCTCGAACGCTATAAGACCGCGATGATCAACAGTTGGATGGATGAATTGATTGAACGTAGTTTGCTTCAGGTGACGGTGGAAGAATATCCGAGGCTTCTGCTCACTTCAGCGGGGCGACAAGAGTTGGAGAATCATGCTCTGATTGCGCTTTCCGGATTCAACCCGCGTGCTGCAAAATCTCAAACTCTTCCGGCACAACGAAACAAACGCTCCGATCTGGACGATCTTCGCGTCCAGATCGAGACGCAGAGGCAGGGTGGTCCGGATCCGGATTGCAACCGTCTGCTTGAGGTCCTCCGGCAAACCTCGCTTCCGGATGGTCCCGATTTGATTCCTATCCTGATCGCCGTGAGTTCTATGCATTTGAAAGAAGCGGCGGAATTGGTGATTCCACTGCTGCACTCGCCGAATAACAATGTGGTGGCGATAGCATGCGAGACACTCGGCAAACTTGGGACGGATTCCGCGTTGCCGCTCATCATTCCGCTGCTGCGCGATCCGAGCATCGCGATCCGCCGTGCGGCAGCGCGCGCCGCCGGCTTGCTGCGAGCAGTGGAAGCGCGCGCCTTGCTGGAACAGATCGTGCGCGAAGACGAATCGGATTCGGTCATCCTTGCGGCCCGCGCCGCGCTCTCCCTGCTGCCACCAAAGGAGCAGAAGCGGAATTTGTAGCGCCGGCGAGACTATCCCGAGGCCCGCAGACAGCTGGCGGGCAGGGACGCCCGCCTCTCCAAAACTAGAG
>CAZDDB010000067.1:0-6134 GCA_964504105.1 uncultured Acidobacteriota bacterium | reverse complement strand
CATGTTTGCGGTTTGTAACGCCAGCGTCTCGCTGGCAGACCTCGAGCTGGAGTCTCTGTTTTGCGCCCGCCTCTCCAAAACTAGAGTTTCGATTCGATCATGGAATTACTATTTGGCAGGTTTTGGCCGTGGATCATCCGCCGGATTCACAAAATTAACCGCAAACGGACCGATTGCATAAACTGCAAACACGGCTCCTTCCTTGGACCACGCAAAGTGGTGGGCTTCTTTCGCAACTCTTGCGTATGAGCCGGGTCCGGCTTCCGGTCCTGAATCATCCATAGTGTCTCCCATGCCCAAACCCAATTTGCCCTCAAGCACGATGACATTTTCATCAGTTGGATGCCAGTGTGGCGCAAACTTGAATCCTGCCGGCAATTTGAGCCACACAGTGAATGGCTCGCCTGCTTTGGAAGGATCTCCCTGCATCACAGCAATGGACATACCGGGAAATTCGGAAGGCTCCCATTTGACCTGATCAGGTGTAAGAATGACATGGTCCGGCATGGCGCTCATTTTTGCTTCCTGCGCAGAAACGGCACACGCAAAAATCAGACCGACGGTTAGCAAAACTCCAAGAATCGATTTCATGAATTTCCTCCTTTCAGACTTCCTATTATCTGACGAAACAGTCTACGGTCAAGCTACCCATCTTCCATCGTCTATCCTCCATCCTCCTCCTTTGTTATAGAATTCAAAGCCAATGAAGAAACATACACTGATTTTATTGCTGTGCTTCTTTTCTGCTGTTTTTTCTCAGCCGGAAGAAATGGAGTTGCGCGTGATGACGTTCAACATCTGGTATGGCGGAGAGCAGGTAAGCTTTGCCCAGACCGCTGAAGTCATTCGATTTGCGCATCCGGACCTGATCGGCATCCAGGAGCCGGACGGGAATCTCAGGCTTCTGGCAAATGCAGCCGGTTATTCTTTTGTGGATGAAAAGCGCAATATCATCTCCCGTTATCCGTTGTTCGATCCTGACACGAACGACCGCAGCTATCCGTACACCATGGTGCTTGTTGGTCCGGGTCGTGTCGTAGCTTTTGCGAATGTCCATCTAACCAGCAGCCCATCCGGTCCCGATCTTGTACGCGAAGGCAAGAGCCCGCAGGAGGTTCTAGCAACAGAGGAGCGAGTCCGTTTGCCCGAAGTGGAACCGTACGTAAAAGCACTTGTCGATGTGATGGCGCGCGGTATTCCCGTTTTCTTTGCAGGTGATTTCAATACACCTTCGCATCTGGATTGGACCAAACAAGCCGCTGCGGTGCGTCCTCAGATTCGTTTTCCAGTCGAATGGCCTGTAACCAGAGCGATTGCGGATGCAGGACTTCGCGATTCCTACCGGGAAGTCCATCCCGATCCTGTTCAAACGCCAGGTCTAACATGGACACCCGGATATCCTCATCCCTGGGTGAAAGCCAGTGAGCTGCATGATCGCATCGATATGATCTGGAGCGGCGGAAACACAACCACAGTGGAAAGCAAAATCATCGGAGAGGTGAAGAATCCTGCGGTGGACATCGCAGTCGATCCGTATCCTTCGGATCACCGCGCGGTTGTATCCACGTTTCGAGTTGTGCCGTCATCTGCGCGTGCGATGATCACAGTGGACACGCCTTCGTTCGTAGCAGGCAACGATTTTCTGGTGCGCTTCCAAACTCCTGATTTTGGCGACTGGGGTGTTGTCATCGTCCCGCACGGCGGCAATCCAACCAAAGATGCGGTTGTTGCGGCAAAAGGACCTGACGTGATCTCCACGCGTCGGTCCATGAAGTTCGGTTCAACCGGTATTGCGCCCGGCGCTTACGATGCGATCCTGTTAGATGCTCATTCTAAAGAATTAGTAAGAACCAAATTTCAGATCCTGGCAAACGATGCAGTTCCGGAATTGCGACTCGAGAAGTCAACCTTCAAACCAGGAGAAGGGATCAAAGTCTCCTGGCGAAACGCTCCCGGAATGAAAAATGATTGGATCGGCGTTTATCACGCCAACGATCCCGATCTGTACGGCGGCTACATGGCCTTTGTTTATACCGGCGCTAAAGTGGATGGCTCGCTGTTGATTGACAGCAAAATGCTGCAAGAACCGCTGGCACCCGGTGAATATGAGCTGCGGCTGATGCGGGATGATTCCTATGTGATGCTTGCCAAAATACGATTTTCCGTTGTGAGCTGACGATCACGCCTTATTCTTGACTTTCTTTTCAGGCAACGAGGAAATGAACTTAAGAGCGCGCCCAATCCAATCTGTAAGATCCTTCTCCGATTTACATCCTCCGGGCCCCACATACAGAAAACCTTTCATCGGACGACCGGTAAAATTCATTGGACGCACATAGGACTTCTTCAACAATTTATCTCCTTCTGTTGGATCGACGCGCACGACAAGATCTTCTTTTAAAACTCCACAAGCCATATGACCCCTGGACAAAAACGAGAGTCCGCCAAACATAGCTTTCTCCTGAATGTTGCGTTTTCTCGCCAATACTTTTCGAATTCGATTTGCCAGCGTTTCATCATAAGCCATATTCTTTGGGCCTCGATCTTACCACATAGGATCCTTCCGCGGCGGGACATCGAGCGCGGGATTGCGATCGAAAAAGTTGTACGGCTTCAGCGTGACTGAATGCCAGCCGAGATTGTAGACAGGCCAATCTTCAGCTGATGGAACGTGATGAAAGCCTATCGTATACCAGAGCACAATGTCGGTATCCTCAATCTTCCTGCTTTTCGCAGTCCACACCGGCAATCCCTGCTGACCCGGAAGCGATTGATTCGGATAATCGCCTGCTGCGTAACGTTCGTTTGCTGAATAAGGCGTGACCCACAAATGGTAGTTGGCAAACATCGCGCGACTGAGCGCCGGATCATCGGTCTCCACAAGCGGAACAGCATTCGCTTCCGGATGAATCATGTAACTGACCGGATAGCCAAGCGCATTGGTTTTGTGCATGTTCATCACATGCCACATCGCAGGATGCTCATAGCTGAGCCGGAACTTTGCTTCCGTATCGGTTTTTGAAACCTCCTCTTTCGTTCTCCAGATTCTGCGACCGTTCTTAGGATCCGGAAGTTTTTCGGGTACAAGCTGATTGCGCATAAACGTGTTGGTTGTTCCATCGATATCGAGATCCAGACGCACGCACAGGAAGTGATCGTGATTGATCCCTGCGCGTCCTGGTGAAACCAGCGGACCGTATGCTGTATCTTCTGCTGCAGTTTCATCTTTTACTGTTTGCGCCTTAACTCCTTTCACCGAATCGACGCCGGTAGCGCCGCCTCTATAGGTGATGCTTCCCTTCTGGTCGAAAATCCAATCCAGCACATAATCGTAATTGCCGACCGTCGCGATGTAACGCACCACCAGCTCGATACCCGGACGGCTCTCCAGCGCTTGTGTGAACAAATCATAATGACGCCATACCGGCTCGCCCGGCGAACGCTCAAAGATGCACACACGATTCTCCAGAGTGTCGGCTCCGCCTGCAACATTGGCCATCACAGGCGAAAGAAATGTTGCGGAAGCAGGACAATCTGCGCCTGATATCAGAAGGGAGCCGGTTGTCCCGAATCCGTAGTCTCCTTCGTCCATGTAATTTCGGTAATACCAGCCTGCCGTAGGATCCTGATACGGAACAAAGATCTCGGAGAGATGACCCTGATACAAAATCGATCGTGTTGCATCGCCATCCTTGAAATTTACAAGCGATACAACGACACCTTCGCGGATGTCCCACCGAAGATGAAACGACCAGTTTTGCCAGTGCACCATCGAGCCGTCAAAACTGATGTTGCTGCCCTCCGGCGCGGATTGGTAAACCGGCTTGACCTCTCTCTGCGTCCCGATCGATGCAGGATCCAGCTCCGAATTCCCGCCCGGTACCGGCACCACACCAAGATCCGTTACTTCAAGAACCTGACCACGATCCAGATCTACTGTTGCAAAAAGTCCTTCGATCGGTTTTGCAAACACATCTGTTCGGACATCACGCATATCAAAACAGTCGACTTTCACGATTCGCTTTGTTCTCTCGATTTCTTTCCCAAAATTTCCGGCGGTTCGCGGCGCACAAAAAAGCTTTTCAAAATCCGTGATACCGCGCTTCCGGAACCCTTCCTGCATTTTAGGATCTCCGGCAGTTATCTTGATTGCTGATAAGATCTCGGGAAATGTGATGAACGCTTGAGCGCCGGGCATTTCCTGATACGACAGAACCTTGCCGCTTGTAAGATCTACCAGCGCCTCAAACGTCTTTGCATTTCTTCGCAAGATGGCTTTTGCTTTCCTGGGAATCGGCTCTCCTCTTTCCCACCCGAGCACATCACTCTTCACCGGCTCTTGCAGGGTGATGGACGCTATGAATGTGTTGTCATCTGCGTGGCCTGCTGCCCGCAGAATTGCGGTGGTCGTTGGTATCTCCGATGCATCAAGCGCATCCAGCGGATGAGTTGCCGCTGCGTGCAAAATTCCAGGCATCAGACAGATGAAAAAAATCCATAGAATCCTCCTTCGCGTTTGTAGTTGTAACATGACTGTTCTCCTGAAAACACCGATTGTAGCACTGCTGTGGCGCCGGCGTTCCATACAGCGAAAATACTATTCTGACGGGATTTCCAGCGCGTAGCTCAAGGCCAGAAGTAGCGTGTGCGCCGGCGCTCGCAACTTACCTTCCTTATCAGGGAGGGACTGAACGCCTAACGAAAAGGATCTTGCACCCGGACTCCTGCGAAGTCCATTCCATCTTGAAGATCCTCTGAAAGGAGGATTTTGCATCCAGCCATCCGGGCGGCCTCTACGATCGCCGCATCCCAGAAAGAAATATTCCATCGAACCCTGGCAGAAAGCGCATTTTGAACAAGGGCGACAGATGTTTCTTGTATGCGGAAACGCAGCCACGATTCGATCAGCGCAACGGCATGATCGTGTGTGAGATGGTGTGATTTCTCGGAGCGAGTCGCTTGAACATAAAATTCCTGGAGTACCTGCACTGAAAGCGCGATATCATCATCGTCCAGAATCGCCAGGGCAAACTTGTTCTTCCTGCGTTCGTTGGGCGCTGTACTGACCGCATACAGCAAAATATTTGTGTCAACGAAGCGCATGCCGTTCATGCGCCTTTTCGCGCGTCAATCGACCACCGGCGCGGAACGCGCCGATGGAAGCGAGCGTTTCCCGCTGAAGACGTTTGCGACGCTCGAAATCCGTCTCCCCTCCTGCAAATTCAATCAGGAATTCCTTCACAACGGCAGACAGCGACTTTTCCCGCTCTGCTGCCCGGATTCTGGCGCGTCGGTGCACCTCTTCGTGAATGGCTACTGTGATATTTTTCATAGTTACAGTATCACAGTACATCTTTCTAATGTCAAATCTGCGCTCTTTAGCGCGTCACAAAGCGGTCGAGCGAGGTCAGCACATCAGCGGCATCCAGATTAGTGCATCTTCGGTTCGTATTTTTGTCAACGCGGAGAACGCGGGGGGCGCCGAGAGTAACAGAAAAAATACTCCGCGATCTCAGCGCCCTCCGCGTTGAATTGCATCATCAAAAATAACACACCGAAGTGTTCTGCCGGCCAGAGGCCAGCGCTACAAACCGCAAAACATGTCCTTCCAAATGTAGAAACTCCAAAGCAGCTGGAAGCGAGAGATTTGCGCCGGCTATTTCAGGCCTTTGACGAGGTACAGGTCGGAAATTACGCGGCGGTAAGTATAGACATAGGCAGAACCATCCGGGGTAATCCTTATACTCAAGGGCATTACGGTTCCGGCCAGATCCGGAGGAATGATTTCCTTCCACAACTTTCTTTCTCCGGATGAAAGATTCACGATCTCCACCTTTGCAGGAAGCGAATCTGCGCGGAGGGTATAGACAGAATCCGGATCCGTTGTCCATCCTACGGGAATGTCTTGAGTCTCAAGTCCCACAACTTTTTGCGGCGTTCCACCCGGCACCGGGTAGAGGCAGTAACCCTCTTCGATACAACGACCAAGCACAAACTTCTCATCTGCCGATAATTGAACAGGACTAAAAATTCCTTCCGGTGTAACCGGTTGCAGTTTCGCAGATTCGATATCGTAAATCCAGGTTCGGTCCTGACGTTCCGGTTCGGCGGCTGCCATCAAAATCCGTTTGCCA
>CAZDDB010000066.1:0-14362 GCA_964504105.1 uncultured Acidobacteriota bacterium | reverse complement strand
CAAGATCGCCAAGGCGGAAGGAATGGTCTTTGCAGCCGCCGGGCGCCGCAGGCGCACTCACTGAAAAGGAATTCGCAAAAACAAAGCGAGTTCCTAGGGGGACTTGATCCGTGTTCATCTGTGGTTTCTAAAACCTTGAATGAATACGTCACTGTACTTATGAAAGGAAGCACTAAGGAGTAGAAAATGGCCAACCACGATGCGGAATTTGGAATGGAAAGAAAAGATCAGGAAGTCAGCTATGCATTCCTCGAAGGAAGATTGGTCCCGCTCGAAGATGCAAAAATCAGCATCTTAACTCATGCATTCTTGTATGGAACCGGCGTGTTTGAAGGCATCCGCGGTTATTACAATACGGAAAAGAGCGAGCTGTACATTTTTCGATTGCGGGAACATTTCGCGCGATTCAAGGTCAATTGCCGGTTCCTGAAAATTGAGTTGGCGCAGAGTATTGAGGAGCTTTGCAGCATTACGGTGGATCTGGTGCGCAAAAGCCGGTTTCGCGAAGACATCTACATTCGCCCCCTTGGCTACAAATCAGCAAAACGAATCGGACTGAGGCTGGATGATCAAAATGACGTTCTCATTTTCTCGGTGCCTATGGGTTCTTATTTGAATCGCGACCATGCTCTCAATCTTATGACCTCTTCCTGGCGAAGAATTGAAGACAATGCAATCCCTGCCAGAAACAAAATCAGCGGCAGCTATGTGAACCTTTCCCTGGCAGCCGCCGAAGCGCGCGACAATGGATTCGATGAAGCGATCCTTCTGAACGAGAACGGGTCTGTCTCAGAAGCGGCCGGAATGAACCTGTTTATTGTCCGGAACAACAAACTGATTACACCTCCGGTCACCGACAATGTCCTGGAAGGGATCACGCGCGACACAGTTTTTGAGCTCGCAGGGGATCTGAAACTCCGCTGCGAAGAACGGACGATCGACCGGAGCGAGATGTACGTTGCGGATGAAATCTTCCTTTGCGGCACAGGGGGTGAAATCTGCGGAGCCGGATTCGCGGACCGGCGCAAAATCGGAAGCGGAGAGCTGGGCCCCATCACCAGGCAGATCCAGGAGATTTATTTCCAAATAGTCCGCGGAATGAATTCGCGTTACAAGAAGTGGCTGACCCCCGTTTGGAATGTTTGAAAATCCGATCGATGCCGCAATCCGCGAGATTCTAGCAAGTCATCGTACGATTGCCGTAGTAGGCTGCTCTCCAAAACTTTATCGCGACAGCAACATGATTGCGCAATTGCTGATGCGACGCGGTCACCATGTGATTCCGGTAAACCCCGGTCACCGCCAGATTCTGGATCAACCCTGTTATCCCGATCTTCTTTCCATCCCGGAGCCTGTTGAAATGGTTGATGTGTTCCGCCGTTCGGAATTTGTGCCGGAGATTGCAGACCAGGCAATCCGAATCGGCGCAAAGATTCTGTGGACTCAACTCGGGGTCTATCATGAAGAAACGGCCGTCAAGGCGCAAGCTGCCGGGCTGATCGTGGTCATGAATCGCTGTCCTGCCATCGAATACCGCCGGTTGGGATTGTAGTGGCGACCCTTGTGGTCGCCCACTTGAATTCGCGCTCAACGCGCGGGCGACCACAAGGGTCGCCCCTACGAAATCACCATGCCGGCATAGCCAACCACGCGGGAATAGTCGCGTGTAACATCTCCGGACGTAGCGTAGTCCACCAGCGTCCCGCGCGTTGCGCCGAGCTCATTTGCAGCAAGCAACACAGCAGTCGCGGGGAGATAACCGCACATGGAAATTTCGTGGCGATGAACCGTGTCGTAGAGTCCCCGGGCATCCAATTTTTCCATTTGTTCGATCGCGAGACGGTCCTTTCGATTAGCCGATTCCTGACTTTCGTAATGCGTCATATCGCTGCTTGCTATGAGAAGAATTTCGCGTCCCGCTCCCCGAACGATTTCAGCAAGCGCATGACCCAGTTCCTCCAGAAACTCAAACCGGAGCTGGTGAACGCAAAGTGCGACAAAGCGGAATTGTCCCTTCACAAATTGCAAAAAGGGGATCTGCACTTCCAACGCATGTTCACGCATATGCGCCCGCCCATCTGCTCTGGCACGGGGGAAAAGCTGCAGCAGTTGCTGCGATAGTCCTTGATCGATCTGTGCCGACCCGAGCGGAGTGAGCCACTCCCCTTCCGGCCAGAGATCGAAATCACTTCCCGCCCCGGTATGATTGGGGCAGAGCAGGATGAACGTATCGGGCAGTTCCACCGATGCATAGACCGCGCCGGCAACATGTCCCGAATACATATAGCCCGCATGGGGCACAACAACAGCAGCAGCATGTTGCCTTTGTCGTTCAGGCAGAAAGCTCGAAAGCTGCTCTTCCAGCTGTTTTCGATCTGCAGGATAGAAGTACCCTGCTACGGCAGGCTGACGCAACATAAGAATATAATATAATATTCGCCGAATGACGTCCGGCAAACTCCCCGAGATCAACGAAATTCTGAAGCTGCTTCCTCACCGGTTCCCCTTCCTGCTGGTGGACCGAATTACAGGGTTTGAGCTGCAGAAGGCGATTTCGGGAATCAAGAACATCACCTACAACGAGTGGTATTTTCAAGGGTTGCCGGACGCGTACCGGATTGTTCCGGCATCGATTCTGTCCGAAGCGATCGCGCAGCTGGGTGCGATGCTGATTCTGTTGGAGGCGGAAAATCGAGGCAAAATGATTTTTTTTCTGGGACTTGACCGCGTGCGATTCCGCCGCCCGGTACGTCCCGGAGACACCCTGTCGATGTCGGCTGAGATCTTGCGGCGGAGGGGGCGCATCGGCCGTTTGAAGGTCGAAGCGAAGGTCAATGGGCTTCGCGTATTTGAAGGAATCATGCGATTTGCGCTGGAAGGATCATGAACCCCAAAGAGACTCTCCCTTATTTTCAATCGCTGCAGCCGCAGATGCTCACAGAGTTGCTCCGGTGGGTAGAGATGGAATCTCCGACAACAGACAAGCGTTCCATCGACCGTCTTGGCGAAGTACTCGCGACAACTCTTTCTGAAATCGGAATGCGCGTGGAAGTTGATTCACAGCCGGTTCGCGGAAACCATCTCATCGCAAGCTGGACCGGCGGCAAGCAACCTAAGATCCTGATGATCGGACATCTCGACACCGTATGGGGGCTGGATACGCTCGAGACAATGCCTGTCCGCGTGGAAGGCGACATTGCGTACGGACCAGGCATCTTTGATATGAAAGGCGGGATCCTGATTGCAGTGGCGGCCTTGCGGCTTCTTGACGAGCAAAAGCATCAGTGCAATATCACTCTGCTCCTCACCTCGGATGAAGAAGAAGGGAGCACAAGTTCCCGAACGCTGATTGAACGGGAAGCGAAAGATGCACAGTGCGTCTTCATACTTGAACCTGCCGGACCGGACAATTCATTAAAGACCAAGCGTCGCGGCACGGGAGACTACAAGATCAAGGTGCACGGCAAATCGGCTCACGCAGGAGTGGAACCGGCAAAGGGAGTTAACGCAATCCAGGAACTTGCCCACCAGGTCCTGGAAATCCAGAGTTGGAACCAGCTTCGCGAAGGGATCGGCGCTCATGTGGGGATCGTTCATGGCGGAACGCGCGCAAATGTAATCCCGGCTGAAGCAGAGGCAGTTGTAGATGTGCGCTGCGACACAATGGAAGATCAGGAATGGCTCAACCACCGGTTTGCTGGAATCATTTCGAAAAACCCGTTGGCTCGGATTGAGATCACCGGAGGATTTGAGCGCCCGCCAATGGTTCGAACGGAACAAGTTCTCTCGCTGTATCGCGAAGCAGCGGAAATTGCGTCTGCATTCGATTATCCTGTCCGTGAGTTTTGGACCGGTGGCGGAAGCGATGGAAATTTCACCGCCGCGCTTGGCGTTCCAACTCTAGACGGAATGGGGCCGGAGGGAGAAGGAGCGCATGCGGTACACGAGCAGATCGTGATTTCATCACTTCCGAAACGCGCCAATCTTCTTTACCATTTGATTCGAAGGAAAATCTGAATTTATGAAATACACTGCGTTTCTTTTGTTGTTTCTGAGTCACTCACTGTTCGCCGGAACCGCGGGCAGCACCGTACCAGTCCCCGGAATTGCGGAAAAAACCGCCGGAATGGAAAAAAGACCCGGCTTTTTTACGTATTACTGGGATGCAAAGGCCGGAAAGATCTGGCTCGAGATCGACAAATGGGACACCGAGTTTCTGTACGTGGACTCGCTCCCTGCCGGAATCGGATCCAATGACATCGGCCTGGACCGCGGCCAGCCGGGCGAATCCAGGGTTGTGCGGTTCTCACGGATCGGGCCGAAAGTGCTTCTAATACAATCCAACTACTCTTTTCGATCTACATCCGGATCGCCGGAAGAAACACAGTCTGTGAGAGAATCTTTTGCCGAATCCGTATTATGGGGTTTTGATGTAGCCGCCGAGGAAGGTGGACGGACGCTGGTGGATGCCGGCTCATTCTTCCTTCACGACACGCATGGCGTAATTCGAGTGTTGAAGGAAACGCAGCAGGGCGATTACAAACTCGATGACTCCCGCTCGGCGTTTTATTTGCCCCGCACGAAAAATTTTCCAAACAACAGCGAGATCGAAGTGACTCTCACCTTTGCCGGACAGAACCCCGGCCAATTTGTAAAGGATGTAGTTCCGTCACCCGAGTCGATCACGGTGCGGGAGCACCACTCGCTGATCCTTCTTCCGGATTCCGGATACACGCCGCGCGTTTTTGATCCTCGCTCCGGTTTTTTTGAGATCAGTTTTCTGGATTTCAGCACACCGGTCAGCGAATCGATCCGGCAGCGCCTGATTTGCCGTCACCGGCTGCAAAAGAAGGATCCGGGCGCGCCGGTCAGCGAGGCGGTGGAGCCGATTCTTTACTATGTGGATCGCGGCGCTCCCGAACCGGTGCGGTCCGCGCTCGTGGAAGGAGCAAGCTGGTGGAACCAGGCATTCGAAGCCGCGGGTTACAAGAACGCTTTTCGCGTCGAGCTGTTACCGGAAGATGCAGACCCCATGGACGTGCGTTACAACGTCATCCAGTGGGTGCACCGCGCAACACGGGGATGGTCGCTCGGAAATGCCATCTACGATCCGCGAACTGGCGAGATTCTGAAGGGACAGGTGACGCTCGGCTCGCAACGCGTGCGGCAGGATTTCCTGATTGCGTCCGGATTACTCGCCCCATATGAAGAAGGCAAATCGGTTTCTCCGGAGATGGAAAGGATGGCATTGGCGCGTATTCGCCAACTGGCAGCACACGAAGTGGGTCACACACTGGGCCTTTCCCATAACTACATTGCCAGCACAAACAACCGTGCTTCAGTGATGGATTATCCGGCGCCGCTTGTAGACATCCGGGAGGACGGCTCGCTGGACTTATCGAATGCCTACGCAACCGGAATCGGCGAATGGGACAAAGTTTCCATTCGGTACGGTTATGATGACTTCGCTCCGTCCACGGACGAAAGAAGCAGGCTGAACGAGATGATCAACGCAGCTGCGCAGAAGGGTTTGATCTTCCTCACTGATCAGGATGCACGGCCTCCAGGAAGCGCACACCCGCGCACGCATCTCTGGGACAACGGAACCGATCCGGTTCAAGAACTCGAACATGGCTTCGAAGGCCGCTCACGGGCGCTGGAACACTTTTCGGAGCAGAACATCCCCGAGGGCGCTCCGCTTGCGACGCTGGAAGAAGTCCTGGTCCCTGTGTATCTGTATCACAGGTATCAGATCGAGGCAGTGGCAAAAGTGATTGGGGGTCAGTACTACACGTATGCATTACGCGGCGACGGTCAAAAACCGGTAGCACCTGTGCCGCCGGAAGAACAGCGGAAAGCCATTCAAGCACTCCTGAAAAGCATAGACGCGGAGTTTTTGATGTTGCCGGAACGAATCTTGAACCTGATTCCACCACATCCGGAAGGATACGGCCGCACTCGTGAAACCTTCAGCCTGCGGACCGGAATGACCTTCGATCCGCTTGCTGCAGCGGAAACTTCGGCAGGAATGACCGTGAGTCTGATTCTCCATCCGGAACGCGCGGCACGCCTTGTAGAAAATCATGCTCGCGATCCCAAACAGCCCGGTCTGGAAGAAGTGATCAACACATTGTTGAGTGCAACCTGGAAGTCGCTACAAATGTCCGGTATTCGCGGGGAGATCCAAAGGACGGTCGAGAACGCTGTTCTGTACCATCTGATGGCGCTTGCGGCAAATCAACAAGCACAACCACAATCGAGGGCCATTGCCCTCTGGGAACTAAAAAAGCTGAAGAACTGGGTGCGCGCTCAGACATCGAAGGACGAAAGTCAACGGGCACATGAAACGTTTGCAATCTGGCAGATCGAACGATTCGAAAAGGATCCTAAACAGATCGAGCTCAGCGCCCCTGTCCAACCTCCGGCCGGACCGCCAATCGGTTGTGATATGAACCCGTGAACCGGGCATGCTGAAAACCTTCGATACGTTCCTCAATGAATCCATCTGCTGTGCAGCTAAACGCGGTCTTATCAGGCACAATGGCCGGGATACTCCGCCTATTCTCGTCGCTGAATCGCGATATATTCAGTAAGCATCCTTCGCAAAAATAAAATCATACTACATTTATGATTCTTATTGATTAATTGAATCAATCCGTGTATATTCTCACTTAACAAAAATGACTGCAGAAGAAATTTACATCAAACTTCGTGATGAACTGACGGCGGAAAATGACAGCAGCAGCTCGCCCGAGCGCATTTTCATCAAGCACGATGGTCAGACAATCTGCACTCTCGGAATGAACCGCAGCCACGAAATTATCTTCGTAGAATTCAAGCCCGCTCAGAAGGATCTTGTTGATGTTGAACGGGAAAGTTTCGTGCATCCTCATCCAGTCGAGATGCTGCACGATGCCGGGTGGCGGCAGGCTCAGCTCACATCGTGGGAAGAAGCCGAACGGCTGTTGGAATACATTCAACGTTCTTATAAACGGAAGAAGCCGAAGCCGGAGGCTGTGTCTCCCCGTCAGAAGGGGGCCCGTCGGCGCACGCACATTGATGCGATGCGGGCGGCCAGGCTTGCGCAAAGAGGAAAGGAAAAGACAGAACCGGAAAAACTTGCGCCGAAATTGGGGAAACTCAAGAAAGAAGCAAAGCCGGCTCCAAAACCATCTGTGAAACCGAAATCAAAGGGCGGGCGCAAGCCGGAAACGAAAGCGAAAACGAAGCCCAAAGCCAAATCTGCAAAAAAAGCCGCAAAGCCAAAAGTCGCCAAAAAGAAGAAACGGTAAGAAGAATTCACCGCAGAGACGCGGAGAATTTGTAGCGCCGGCGTCCCGCCGGCCTGCACAAACCCGTGCCACTAATCCTTCAATATGCGAGCGAGAGCAAGCATGAGCATATGTATCCTGGTAGAAGAGCGATTTCACGCTCGCTTTCGCTCGCGTACAATTGACACGTTGCACTGGAGAATTTGGCCGGCGAGACGCCGGCGGTACAAACTGGAACCGTGCTCTCTTACGGTTGCGTTTGCGGAGCCGCTTCCATCGATCCCGCTTCTTCATCCTGGAGGGGGATTGCCAGTCCATGGTGTTCGGGGCCGCAAAATTGTTTGGGCTCGGTACCGGCAATAAAGGATTCGGTGATGACATCGGTACAGTCGGGAGTGGCTCTCAGACCGGTCAGGCGGTCAACAGAGACTGTGACGATGTTGCCGGTTGCCTGAAACTCCTCTACCGGTTTGTCTTTCAGAATGGTCTGCATGAAATCAATCCAGATGGGCAGGGCAGCTTCAGCTCCTGTTTCTCTTTTTCCAAGTGATTTCTTTTCATCGTATCCAACCCATACACCGCAGATCAATGAAGGAGTGTAGCCGACAAACCACGCATCGGTGCAATCGTCGGTAGTCCCTGTCTTCCCCGCCAGAGGGCGTTTTAACACCTTTGCTTTGACGGCAGTTCCGCGGCGGACGACGCCCTGAAGGACATCGGTCATCAGGTAGGCAATGTCGGCTCTCATGACCTCTTTTGCGTGGGGCAGATTCTGTTCCAGCAAGTTTCCGTCCCGATCGAGTATCCGTTCCACGTAGTAGGGTTGCATCATCAAACCCTGGTTTGCAAATGCTCCGTACGCGCGCGTCAAATTGAGTAATGTGGCTTCGCTTGCCCCGAGCGCCAGCGGAAGATAAGGCTGCATTCCTTTCGCAACATCGAATCGTTCCACATAGTTGATTGCATACTTTACGCCGATCTGTTCCAGGAGTTTCACGGCGATCGTATTGCGTGACAACTCCAGCGCCCTGCGAAGGGTCATCGGCCCAAGAAAATCGTGTGTGTAATTCTGTGGAGCCCAGGTCTCCTTCGACCATTGGTCGAAGTAGGAAATCGGCGCATCCACCATGACGTCTGACGGCGTAAATCCCCGTTCAAAGGCGGCAGCATAAATGAACGGCTTGAACGCGGAACCCGTTTGACGCCATGCCTGTGTTGCCCTGTCAAATTTCTTGGTCAGGAAATCGGAGCCACCCACCAAGGCACGGATCTTTCCTGTCTTGACTTCCATAGCGAGAATCGCGCCATCAACCAGCGGAACCTGATCCAACGCAATTCGTGTGATCTTTCCTTCCAGTGCTTCCTTGATCTTGAAGTCCGTGACGTTTCCAGGCTGAAGCAAAGATGTCGCCGTAGTTCTGCCGGTCCAGACCCAATCCGCGGGAATCAACCGCACCACCTGCTCCCCAATGCGGATCATCGCTTCCTTTTCGGAAACCTCAGATACGACGCCTTTCACAATCACACCGGGCTCCATCTTATTCGCCCAGCTGTAACTCCAGTATTTTTTCATCTCCTCCGGCGTCAATCTTCCGGCGATCTTTCTCCATCCGTGTCTTTTGTCCAGCTTGCGCAACCCAACATCCAGCGCTAATTCCGCTGCCTTTTGCATGGGGACATTCAGGGTGGAGTAAATCTGGAGGCCGCTCTCGTAAATCCCCGAGTAGCCATACTTCTCTTCCAGATGTTTCCGGATCGATTCGGTGAAATAGGGAGCCAGATACATTTTGGGAGTGACCGGCTTTACAGTGAGAGGCATCTTCGCCGCGGCTTCCCCCATCTCACGGGAAATGAACTTCTCAGCAACCATGCGGGAAAGCACGTGATTTCTGCGGCTCAACGCGCGATCCGGATGTGTATAGGGTGAAAAATCTTGCGGGGCCTTCGGCAGAGCTGCAAGCAAAGCAGCTTCTTCCAGACTCAAATTCTTGGCCGTTTCGCCGAAATAGTAATTCGATGCTGCCTGGACCCCGTACACTCCATGGCCGAGATAGATCTGGTTGCAGTACAGCAAAAGCACTTCATCTTTTGTATACGTGCGCTCCAACTGCACCGCGAGCATCGCCTCCTGGATCTTGCGCTCCATCGTCCTGGCCGGTTTGAGAAACAACAGCTTTGCGAGCTGCTGGGTCAGGGTACTTCCCCCTTCCACAACCTTTCCAGTTTTCAGATTCACATAAAGTGCGCGCAGGATTCCCCATGGATCGACACCCGGATGCTGAAAAAAGTGCGCATCCTCCACAGCAATGATCCCGTTTTTGAGATACGGAGAAATATCGTCGATCGAACGCACGAGAGCCCGCTTTTCGATATAGAACTCTTCCACGGGCTGGCCGTCCTCCGCAAAAACCTGGCTCGGAATATTGGGACGAAATCGTTCCGTTTGTTCGATCTGGGGAAGGCGGTTTAGATACGATAGAAAGAAGCCAAACAGGCTGCCGATGGAAATACTGAAGAAGTACAGTAGCGTGATCAGCACGTTGCGAAGAACTCTTTTTTTCTTTGGCGAATCCGTTTTCGCGGGGACGAATTCAATTTCCTCCATAGAGTCTTTGATGTTAATGAAAAAGCATCAGCCGGTCAAATAAATATCGAAAACAAAGTATCAAAAAGGGTTCATTGACCGGACTTCCGCGACGATGTATATTGGTTCCACAAGATCATTATGATTCAATCTTACGGTCTGAGCGATCTGGGGAAAAAGAGACAGCGCAATGAGGATTCTTACGTTGTGAATCCCGATATCCATCTTTATGTGGTTGCCGATGGGATGGGGGGACACAATGCCGGAGACGTAGCCTCGGCCACAGCAGTCAAAACCATCGAAAGCTTTATGGTTCGTTCCCACCTGGAACGCGAATTGACGTGGCCCTTCGGTCTGGATCCGAAGATGAGTTTTGATGCAAACAGACTGCGTACGTCCCTCAAGCTCGCCAATCACAAAATCTGGCAACTGTCGGATTCCCATCAGGAATACACCGGGATGGGAACCACTGTTGTCGCAACGGCCGTCACCAACGATATGGCAACCATCGGGTCGGTTGGCGATTCCCGGGCTTATCTTGTACGCAACAATGAAATCCGAACACTGACCCGGGACGACATCTGGGTCAACGAAACCTGGGTCCGGAAAGCGTTCAGCGAAGATCAGCTTCAGCGAATTCCTTTGAAAAATGTGCTTTCGAAGGCAGTGGGATCAAAGGAAGAGATCGATTTCCCGCTCCAGGAACTCCAATTGGCAGAGGGAGACATTGTGCTTCTTTGCAGCGACGGCCTCCACGGTCTGGTAACGGACTCACAGATCCTCTCTGTGAGTCTGGAAAAGGGTTCTTCGCTTCAAGAAATTTGCACCTCGCTGGTTCGCCTGGCAAATGAAGCAGGCGGCAAAGACAATATTACGGTTGTAACTCTACAATATTCGAAGTAGGCATTTCCTACTAACCTTTTGGTGGGTGGAAATTCCAGGAAGTGTACAACTCGCGAAACTGCTCGTTTTCGCAGAGCGCTTTGTTCAATCCGTAATACATCTTTACCAGGTCCCCGGTCTTCCGGATCTTCATTGTCAAACTGCGGGCGAGCGATTCCCAAAGCTTTGAGCAGAGATCGCTATTGGTGGAAATTACGGATTTGAAATCCCCGCGGTCCATTTTCAGCACAGTCGTCTCGGAAAGCGCTTCCACAGTTGCAGAAGTGGGAAAATCATCGATCAAAGACATCTCTCCGAAAAAATCGTAAGGCCCAAGCTCGGTCAAAACAAAAGACTCTCCCTCCAGTTCGCGCTTCACACGAACTCTCCCGGCACAAATCACGAACAGAGATTCGCCGACGATCCCCTCTTCCACGATCTTCTCACCGGCTCTGTAATTCTTTTCCTGAAGCAAGCCTCGGACCAGATCCGTCTGCTTTCCATCGAGGGTCTGGAAGAGAAAAATATTTTTCAGAAAGGCATCATCGATCATCGGTAGAATTATACGACATTCCCGGCCGCTCAGCAATTTGCGCGAGAACAGAATTCAATTCCCGGATGTTGGAAATGGAATGCTCCATATCGGCGGCATGTCCTTCACTTCCAATCAGGATCGTCTGCATCCCCAGAGCGCGAGCAGGTTTGAGGTTTCTGGCCATGTCGTCAATCAGCAGACATTCCTGCGGAGGGAGCTGAAGATATTCGAGGGCCAGGTGGTATGGTTCCGGGTTCGGTTTTGGAATGAATTGCATTGATTCAATATCGAAAATCCTTTCAAACAGATCCCGGATTCCCAGGGCATCCAGGATCCTGCTCGCATGATTCAGATCGCTGTTGGTAAAAATCATCTTTCGCGTCCGGACAGCCTCCAGCGTTTTGCGTAACTCCTGATCCAAAGCAAGAAAGTTCCGCACCGGGACGTCGTGCACGTACTCGAGGAACTCGCGAGGATCCACCTGGTGGTGGAGCATCAGACCGCGCAACGTTGTGCCGTATTGCATGAAATACCTGTGACGAAACTCGTTCACTTCTTCAACCGGAATACTTAACCGGTTGGTTAACCATTCGTTCATACGCTGATCGATCAAATCGAAAATACCGCAGTCTTCGGAATAGAGCGTATTATCCAGATCAAACAGAATTGCTTTGAACATCGGTGTTCACCCCAGGAACATTTTCGAAGGATCGTCTGCTTTCCCGGAAAGGAAACCTCCAAAGACAGTACAGGACTACAGCCGTTAAAACAAAGAGTGGAAGTGGAGAAGGTCCGAAAGGAACATGTTCCGAAAACTCTTTCATTCGTGAAATTGTTGTCAGGGCAGGCAATTCAAAACCGCCGAGAAACACCCGAAAGATAGGATCCAAAATTCCGAGTCCGCGCTCCACATCCCGATGCATTGTAAGGCACCAGGAAAAAGTAATAGAGAAAATGGCAAGGAATCGGATGGCAAAGCGTGGAAGGGACATCAGTGCCAGCGCTGTGGGTATAAAAAGAAACGGCACGATTGCAGTCAAATACCGGACTCCGGTATTGAATTGGAGACGCGTGTAATTGGATCCACTGAAGAAAAACCAGATCATCAGGAAAAACGCCACCAGGAACGATAATTCCATCGCCGGAACGCTTTGCGAGTGTTTGCGAAAAAAAAATGGAACGAACGCGAGCAACAAAAGCGGACAACTTACAAACAGTCCGTAACGGGGATCGAAGGCCAGTGCCAGAAGCAGATCCAATTGTGGCCCCGCGTAGCCCTGATATCCGGTTTGCACCCATGGATTGATAGCCGGCATGTAATGCTGCGGCGGATAGAACGGATGTCCGAAACTTCGCCACTGATAGAACCAGAGCAGACCAACCGGCGCTAACACTCCGAACAGGAACGAGCATGCGTGACGCAAAGCATCCGGAAACGACGCTTCCCGAGTCCGTTTGATGACTCCATATAGAAACAAGCCCAGGAGCAAGACGCCGCCGCTGTAATCCATCAGCAATCCCGCTCCTGCCGCAAGGCCGGCCAGAAAGAATCGCTTCCAGGATGACCACTCTTGAATTTGAAGAGGGTTCCACAACAGGACAAAAGAAAGAAAGGCGAGATGTCCCAGCAACAGGTTCTGGTTCAGCGTGCCGGTTCTAAAGAAAACCGGAGTCCCGAACGCATATAGCAGCGCAAGCAGGAGCGCGGTACGGTCTGTGCGAAAGATGCGGCGCAGTACAGTAAACATCAGGACAGCTCCGAGAGCGGAAATCGGGGCCATGCAGAAAGCTTGCATGACGAAGGCCGCAAGTCCCAACTTGATGTCGAGCCCGCGTCGCCACGCGTCAGCGTAAAATTCCCGCGCCATCGGCCAGGGCGAATCGTATTGCAGCGGCTCATTCAATCCATTTGATTTTCTCTGCTGCTGTACGCGTTCGGAAAGATAATGGATGAGCGGTCGTGTCGCACTGTAAGGAATGGCGGCAAGCATCGAGGCTCCTGGCGTATTATCGATGTGCCAGCCATATCCTTCCTTTTCGAAGATGTCCGGATGCAGGTGAGCATATTCGTCTACGCGAAACGAAAAGTGATCGCCGATGGCCAGTGCCGGGTAAATCTCACGGACGATATTTGTGGCGAAGTGCAGAACATACACAAACCAGCACGTAAGAAACAGGCGGACCGCAATGCTCCGCGCACTCATAGGACAGGGAACAGATTCGCCGGCAATCGGAAGTGTCACGGGCATAGTATAGCAGCGCCCCGAGCAGGAACGGACAATGGACAGACGGCTTGCCCATCTGGTTCCTTGAGGTAATAATGAAACCGTGTGGCAGCCCTCTGAACCTCAATCGGGAGACGGTGCTTGAAGCGCTTTTCCCTCACGCAATTTTACAACAACCGCTCCAGCGCCAGGTTGGTTGACCGCCTGCTCCTCCCTCTACTGGCTCTGCTCATTCTGGCAATCCCGCTACCATTTGGGGCGGTGGAAGTTTCCTCGATCTTCTTTATGGAGATATTCGCGACCTTTTGTTTTCTACTGTGGCTCTCAAAACTTTTCTTTTGCCGTGATCCCGAGCAGCTATCTCAGTTTCGAAGTTATCACAGGGAAGAAGTGGAGCAATACAAACGCGCTCCATTTTTTCACCGCTTTCCTTTAGCGGGTCTTTTGCTGCGCGCCTTCACCCTGGGAAGATGGCCCCGCAAGAATCAAGCTACAAATATAGTAGAAGGAGAAAGGCGGAGTTCCTTACCCCAGCGAACGTTCTTTTCCGTCTTTGGCTACCCCGTACGAAATACCAGGCTGGAGATGCCCGGTCTTATGCTGCTCTCTCTGCTTTTCGTCCAGATTCTGCCTGTGCCTCACCTCGTGAGCCAGGTTGTTTCTCCTCGAACAGCCGAACTATACGAAAGCGCCTATCAAGCAGCGGGAATCGGAATGAGCTCACATCCTCTCTCTCTGGATTCATTCGCTACATTTTCTAAGTTATTAGAATATGCCACATATTTCATGATTTATCTGGTGCTTGTAAACGGAGTTCCATCGCGACGCTATCACGGGACAGTGCTTCTATTTTTTGTGATTTCGG
>CAZDDB010000065.1:0-14524 GCA_964504105.1 uncultured Acidobacteriota bacterium | reverse complement strand
CCTTTCAGGACTGGCTCCTAAGGCCAGCGCGTCTGCCAATTCCGCCACTTTCGCGCTTTCGTGAATATATTAACCACAAAGCGACAAAGACACAAAAGCAGAATGTGGTACCAACCAGTTACATTTCAGGACCAAGCTTCCGTAGAACTTGTGCGTTCAATCGGATAACCGAGGGTGATTTCTATTGCTGCTCGTCGTTCTTGGGGCAATCTGCTTTTTGCCAGCCGCCGCGAAGTTTGCTGCCTCCGCAGTAAGTCTTCCCTACTGTCCCAGGACTATTCAGATATTCCAGGATACTTGCGCACGTTTCATCTTCGGCCGGAGTTATCGTGCAAATGCCCTGATAGCCTTCCCGAACAAAACAGCACGGACTTTCTTTTTCCGCGGTCTGATCCTGGGACTTCAACGGCAGGGCCGAAAACAGTACTCCAAAGAGTGCCAGCGGCAACAAAAACTTCAGCGATGCTTTCATTCTTTTCATGAGTAAACTCCTTCTATCTCAGAATAGGTTTTTTCAGTCGACCACGTCAATATCGTCATGTGGCAGATCATAAGAAGAAGGCGAACACAAGGGTCGCCCTTACCATTTGTTTATTGAAGGAGCAGCGAATCGAGAGAGAATCTTTCTACAAAGTAGCGCATGCGCCAATCGGGACGGATGCGGTCCAGCAGCAATCCTTCCGCGGCGCCAAACGGATAGAATGCGACGCGTTGTTCGGTTTTCAGATCCAATGTCCGGAGGTTTCCAAGTATCTCTTTCTGGAGAATTTGGTCTGCTTCGGATTGAAAGGATGTGGTATCCTTCAACTTCAGAAAAGCGGGAGACGGCTGATACTTTCCTGCTGCTAATGCAGCAATTCTGTATTCTGAATAACGCGCAATTCCCTCCTGCCACACCTGAAAGGAAAAGTACTTACGGTCATCCGCGCTCAAAGCATCCTGAAACTTTCTTCGTAATTGTAGATACTCAGTTCGTCGTTTCTGAAAATCAGAGTCGTTTGCTTCTAGAGTTCTTGCGAGGGACCGGCATGCGTCGTTGAAATTCTGCCGGCGTTCGCGGGACTCATACGGAAACGGGAAATTCAACATCCACATCCCTGTTGTGTCGCCACGCGACAAGCCCAACCGATCGACTTCCTTGTAATACTGCGGCCCGGACATCTGGAGCTGATGGAAATGCTCGTGAAGGACCGTCAGTACCCACCGCGTTGATTTCCCCGCCTGAGTGTTTTCGGCCTGCCCGATTACAACCGTCGGAACCCCCTCAACGGCCGGAAAGGTTGCTTGAAGATCCGGATTGAATGTCCTCTTTCGATAGAAAACGTCGGAAGAAAGAACAGCATCATGACCGATCTTTACAAAATCCAAAGATGGTTTCGGATGACGCACAAGGAATTCATAGTCCTGTGTTATGAGTAAGACGGCAAAAGGCGCACGGTCCCAATTTTCCCAAAGCTGATTGCCGTAAGCCTCTGAGATCCGGAATACTTCTGCCAAACGGATGCGATCTTGATCCGGAAGCGGGGGCTTCTCATCGGAGGCGCTCAAACAGAAACCCACAAGCAGAATGAACAATGTAAGTTGGCCGGCCCTGTTCATGATTGAGCTACTACCTGTTTAGACTGGATTATACGCCGATGGTTGCTTGCGTTCTTTTTGACACAGCTTTGGAAAGATAGATAATGATTCCTAAGGATGGCAAAAGCTGGAGAAAGATGAATCTGAAAGGAGGATCACTGCGTCTTTGGGCGAAGAGATCGTAGTCCAGGACGGCAAACTGCAGATCCGGTGATGAAAATCATGTTTGATGCGGCGTATCTTCAGTTGCCGTTGGAAGAAATCGAGCGGCGCGCGCGGGAAGCGGTCGCATCGCTCGCAGACTGTCATGTCTGTCCACGCAACTGCGCAATCAACCGCCTGGAGAACAAGACGGCTGTTTGCAAGACAGGGCGATACGCGCGGGTAGCCAGCTTCTTTCCACATTTTGGAGAAGAGGACTGTCTGCGCGGATGGAACGGCTCCGGCACAATTTTCTTCAGCATGTGCAATCTGCGCTGCGTGTTCTGTCAAAACTACGATATCAGCCAGATGGAAACGGGGATACTCGCAAGCGCGGAGACGATTGCGGAAATGATGATCCATCTGCAAAAAAAGGGTTGTCACAACATCAACTTCGTCACGCCGGAGCATGTTGTGCCGCAGATTTTGGAGGCTCTGCCGATCGCGATCCGGAACGGTCTGAGATTGCCCATCGTTTACAACACCTCCGCATACGACAGCATGGATAGCCTTCGATGGATGGACGGCATCGTAGACATTTACATGCCGGACTTCAAATTTTTCACCGAAGAACATTCAAAGATCTATTCAAAAGCAAAGGACTACGCGGATGTGGCCCGCCGCACGATTCAGGAGATGCACCGTCAGGTAGGCGAGCTTGTGATCGATCACACAGGGCTTGCGAAACGGGGATTGTTGATTCGCCATCTGGTGATGCCGGGCGGAGTGGCGGAAACGGAGGAAGTCGCACGCTTTATCGCGGCACAAATATCCCCGAACACGTATGTGAATGTGATGGGACAGTACTACCCAGCCGGAAAGACGGAAAAATATCCGGAGATCCACCGCAAGATCAACGGACGGGAATTCCTGGACGCCATCCGCATCGCCCGCGCGGCAGGGTTAAAACGACTGGACCAACGCTCGATCGACTCGATGCAATGACCTGATTCCATTCTCCCATCTGCCTCTGCTTTGAACCACCGATGATTCGACAGACGACACTTTTGCGCGGGATCCGCAAATGGGACCTGGTTGCCCTGCTGATCAACGGAATCATCGGCGCAGGCATTTTCGGACTTCCCTCAAAAATTTACAGCCTTACACACACTTACAGCCTGCTGGCGTTCCTGGTCTGCGCAGTTGTAGTCAGCATGATCGTACTTTGTTTTGCGGAAGTGAGCAGCAGATTTACCGGAACAGGCGGGCCGTACCTCTATGCGCGCGAGTCGTTCGGCCCTGCCGTTGGGTTTGTGGTTGGCTGGTTGACCTGGATCACACGAATGACCGCATTCGCAACGATATGTAACCTTTTAGTTACATATTCCGGCTATTTCTGGCCTGCAGCGACATCGGATTTGTGGCGTCCCGTGATCATCACCGGCGTTGTAGCTGCGCTGGCGATCCTCAACCTGACCGGCATTCGTGAAACTGCGATCTTCAGCAACATCTTTACAATCGGAAAACTGATTCCGATTCTTATCTTTGTTGTGGTGGGTCTGTTCTTCCTGGATTTCAAGAATTATTCGCTTGAGACCAAACCGGAACTTCGTTCCTTTTCCACTGCCGTACTGTTTCTGCTTTATGCGTTTAGCGGATTTGAGGCGTCCACCGTTGCGGCGGGTGAGGTGCAGGAACCGCGACGCACTTTCCCATTTGCGTTGTTGGTCGCGATGGGTGTGGTGGTGACGTTGTATCTATTGATTCAGGTTGTCTGTATCGGTACACTTCCGGATCTGGCTTCGTCCGAAAGGCCGCTCGCGGACGCAAGCAGCCGATTTCTGGGCGCGGGCGGGTCGACTCTGATTACACTCGGCGCGCTGATCTCCATGACGGGCACGCTCAACTCATCGTTGCTGAGCGGAACGCGGATGCTTTTTGCGATGTCCGAACAGGGACAGCTTCCGCAAATCCTTTCAGTGACTCACAAACGGTTCCATACACCTTCCGTTTCTATTTTGCTCACATCTCTGGTAATCCTGGGTGTAACATTGTCCAACACCTTCATGTCCGCGTTGACGCTCGCCACAATTACCAGATTGATTACGTACGGAATTACCTGTGCGGGACTGCCCGTCTTACGCCGAAAAGAAAAGGAACTGCCGGCAACATTTACTGTCCCCGGTGGAATCATCGTCGCTGCGCTTTCTTCTATTCTCTGTATCTGGCTGCTCTACAGCAGTTCCTGGCGAGAAGTTCGCGATGTTGCCGCCGTTACCGCATTTGGCGCTCTTCTTTGCATTTCTCATACAATCTGGAAGCGCTTCAACAATCCAATCTGACCCGCGTGATAGACATGGGTGGAAACGTTGATGCCACAATAGCAATTTGCGAGATTTTTATTCAGTGCTACCATTCAATGATAGAGGAATTGTATACAGCATCGAAAACAAATGGCCTGCAAAGTTCTGGTAAATGACGCCGTCAAGAGATTCTTAGTTGGCGTTCCTGCACAGGAGCGGCAACGGGTGCGGAAGGCCTTTGAGTTTCTGGAAAACGGGCTCTGGGAGGGTGGCCTCCGGGTCAAGAAATTGAAAGGGCTCTCCGGCAAGGTTGTTCTGGAAGGAAGATTGAACCGGGGCGACCGGATCCTGTTTACTCTCGGTTCGCAGAGCGGGAGCGCGATCCGCGATCTGCTGATTTACGTCTGGGCGCTTGTGCCGCATGACCATGTGGAGGCAAAGGCCCGCGCAGTCTTTCCCGAAGCCGCGCCCTTTCTTTCGTTCACCGAATATGAAACGCAGACGGTGGAAGATGTGGATATTGAAATGCTCGATCCCTCTCACCATACGCAGGAAGGAATCGAGGAACGCATGACCACGGAGACGGGGTCGCAGCGGTGGTTTCTGCTCGATGACCGGGAGTGGGAACGGATTCTACTTTATTCGAAGGACGAGTTCGAGATCTTTCTCTATCTGACGAAAGAACAAAAGGCGTTGTTGGAAAAACGTCCACCACTGCTTCTGTCAGGAACGGCCGGAAGCGGCAAGACCACGCTGGGAGTTTATTATCTTCTGCTGCCGTTTCTCGCGGGCAAGCGAAAACTATTCGTCACGTACAGCCGGCACTTGAGAAATCATGCGGAACGCCTGTATCGCGGACTTTGCAACTCAATTGCTGCCGGTGAAAAGGCAATACCTCCCGAATTTCTGACGTTCAAGGAGCTCTGTCTGCGTCTGGTGCCCAAGGGCGATACACGCTTCCGGAGCGATCGCGAAATCGATGCGTTCTCTTTTCTACCGGTTTACCGCCGGCACAAATTTGCAGAAAAATACGATTCGGCGCTGGTTTGGGAAGAGATCCGGTCGATCATCAAAGGCGCCAAACCGCAGGTAGATGCAACCGCGTTGCGCCGTCTGCTGAAGACTCTGGAATCCGGGACTGCAGGAGACGATATCGTGCGTCAACTCCGGGAAGAGTTACTCGGGATATCTCGATTGAGTGTCTATGAGAAAGCTGACGATGCATTTGTCCGTGTTCTTCATTCAAGTCTCAACGCGACGGTACAGTCGCTTGAAAAGATGCTTCAGGAACAGCACGATCCGCTGCTTCGCGCCCTGCGAACTGTTGTCCATCACATGGAAAAACATGAAGCGGATTTTTCCTCTCCGCTCATGACCCTTGCCGAATACGAACATCTCGGACGCAAACGGGCCCCGCTTTTTCCGCACAGCAGGCCGGAGATCTATTCCATCGCGCAGTGGTACCAGTCGCAGCTTGCGGAACAGGGTCTCTGGGATGAAATCGATCTGACGCGCGCTGCAATCCGCGCAATGGATGAAGAACCGGGACGGCATGCGTGCGATTTCCTGTGCAGCGATGAAGTACAGGATTTTACCGACATTCAATTATCACTCCTTGTACGGCTCCCAAAAAATCCGGAATCGGTCGTTCTCGCCGGCGATCCGAAACAGATCGTAAACCCGAGCGGCTTCCGGTGGGAGGAAGCAAAACGGTTGTTTTATGAACGAGGCCTGGCTGTTCCGGAAATCCATTCCTTGACTCTGAACTTCCGCTCCGTTGGGAACATTGTTCTGTTGGCAAACGCGCTGCTTCAGCTCAAGCAGGAACTCCTCGGCGTCCGTAGCGACGAAAAACTGGATGATTGGAAATTTCAGGGACACCCTCCGTATTTGATCGAAAAAGTGCCCGCAGAGGAGATTTTAAGACATCTGAGAGAAACCGGAGCAGACCGCATGATCCTCACTCGTACCGAAGTGGAACGTGAATTTCTGAAGGAGACGCTGGGAACGGAATTGGTGTTTACGATCCGCGAAGCCAAAGGCCTCGAATTCAGAACTGTTTTGCTCTGGCGCTTTTGCAGCGATCGCAAAACGGGCGACCTGTGGTCCCGGATGCTTTCTCCGGATGCCGCCGCGACGCACGAAGCGCATGTACGGCATGAGATCAATTTGCTTTATGTAGCGATTACCCGCGCCCAACGGAGCATCCTGATTTACGACGGACCGGAGAGTTCGGTCATCTGGAATTCGAACCGGATCGGCGACCTGGTATTTCGGACGCAAACGGCCGCTGTTCTGGAAGAAAGCTGGAGCACGGTCTCGACCGCAGAAGAGTGGAAAACCAAAGGGGATTACTTCTTTGAGAATCATCATTACCGCGCCGCGGCTGAGTGCTACCGGAACGCGAACGCCGTCAACGACATGCACCGCGCTTCAGCACACGCGCAAGAGCAACGGCGCGATTTCCGCTCCGCCGCCTTTCACTGGGAACAGATCGGCGAGTTTGAACAAGCGGCGGAGGCGTACGAAAAAGGCTCAGACCCGGCCCGCGCAATGAGTGTGTGGGAGATACTCGGCAATACAGAGCGGATCTTTTCGTGCCGCGTTGCTCTTCTGGAAGAGAAAAAACTGTACGCTGAACTGGCCGATCTGTGGGAGCAGGCGGGGCGGTTCGACAAAGCAAAGGAGAATTGGCACAAAGCAGGAAGGCACGATCGCCTGGCGCCGATCTATGAGAAAGAGAAAAAATATTTAGACGCAGCGAAATCTTACGAAGCCTTCCTGGACCTGCGCAAGGCCGCGTCGCTTTACTTGAAAGCGAAACGAATGGAAGATGCCGCGCGCTGCTACGAATCAGCCGGGATGTACGGCGAAGCGATTGCAATCTGGAAGAAGCGCAAGAAGAACGATGAGTGGCTGCGTTGCCTCAAGAAATGGAACCGTCCGGAATTGCTCGCGCAGTATCATGAGTCCCATCGTGAGTGGGGAGCTGCGCTGCAATGTTATCAAAGAGCGTTGAATCCGGAACTGCGCACATGGCTGGAAAAAGAACTCGAAAGCACCCCAAGGCGAATCACCGATCATGCAAAACGCGCCGTGAGACTCACCCTGTTCAACCGGGCCGCGGAAGCTGCCGCCGCCTGGGAGAGCGCAAAGGAATTCGAAAGAGCTGCTGTTTCTTACAGATCCCTCCATGATTTCGATTCAGCGGGACGATGCTTTGCAAAAATCAAGCGGTGGAAAGACGCCCTTTCGGTTTATGCACAAAGCGAACAGGAATTCACAAAGGATTTTGCCGGGCTGAGAAAAAGCTTGTGGCGATGCCTTTCCGGCGACGCATCAGGACGCTCTTACGTGACGGCGGTAGCCGAATCGGCTCGCCGCGATAAGAAATTTCACAACGCATTCTTCCTCTTTAAGCAAACGCGCCACTTCGAGCGAGCCGGAGACTGCGCAATTGCGGCAGGGCTTCAGCAAGAGGCCGTTGCCTGTTGGGAGAACGCCCAAGATTACGCCAAAATCCGTGATCATTTCCAGAATGCGAAGCTCTATGAAGAAGGAGCCCGGATTCTGGCACGCGCCTTTGAACGACGGCAGAACAGTCTGCTCAATGTTGCGGAGAATCTCGAAACCCTCCTGGATGTCTGGCTCACCAACGTCCCCGAAAGCCGTGAAAAAATTGCAGAGATTGTTGAATCCAATCAGAATGCATTTAAAATTGAGTTTCTGTTCCGTTCACTGGAACCGGCGGGCTACTACGATTCGCTGAAGGCGGCCATGGTCTTCAGAATGGGAAGAATGTCGGATGAGGAAATCAGAATCACCGGGCACGGACTGATGTCGGAAGCGAACCGGAAACTGGAAATGGGGGACCGCGTAGGGGCGGGCTTCCGATTCATGATGACGGGGGGGGCTGAAAAAGCCAAAGAGCTGTGGAACGAAGTCGCCCCTACTGTAAGAAACATGCATTGTGTGGAAGAAGCGGGATGCTGGGAAAAAGTTGTAGCTCTTCACGAAGAGCGGAAGGACCCTTTCTATGCAGCGCTCGTAGCGTCCCGTCACGACACGCGACGCGCGACCGCATTGTTTCTCACCTCAGGCCAGCCGCTATTAGGCGGCGAAGTCCTTGAAAAAAGAGGCGACTATGAAGCAGCCTTCCGTCTGTATCAAGCGGCCGGAGCAAAATTACGAGCCGCGCGTACCCTGGAAAAACTCAAACGGTTTGCGGAAGCTGCTGAAATTTACAAGTCCATCGGCAGCCATCGAAAGTATGTTTCTTGCCTCAAGAAAGTAAGGATTGAGCCGCAAAAACCGCAGGAAACGGCATAGCATCCTGAAAGCAAATTTTCCCAATTTCTGCTAAAGTCAGTTTCAGGAGTGAGATCTATGAATGGAGAACGTCCTATTTTCATTCCAGTGATTCTTGGGACAACGCGGAAAGGACGCATGAGCGAGCATGTAGCCAAATTTGTAGCCGGCGAACTTGCAAAGCGAAGCGGCGTCGAAACCGAGTTGATTGATATCGGGCAAATTCCACTTCCCGCCGGCGATGCAGGAGAGGGGATCAAAGATTCAACGTTTTCTGCTGTCATGATGAAGGCAGATGCTTTGCTGATCATTGCGCCTGAATACAATCATGGTTATCCCGGCTGGCTCAAACATGCGCTGGACACGAATCTCAAAGAGTACATCCACAAAGCGGTAGGCATCTGCGGCGTTTCCGCAGGGCCATTCGGAGGGACACGGGTGATTCAAAACATGCTGCCTGTGATGAGAGAGCTTGGCCTGGTTACTATTTTTTGGGACGGGAACTTCTCCAGTGTCCAGAACGTGTTTGACGCCTCCGGCAATCTTGTGGAACAGGCATACGTGAGGCGTCTGGATAAGTTCTTCACGGAGCTGATCTGGATGGCAAAGGTCCTGAGACACGGTCGCGAGAACGTGCCGTTAGAATGATTGAATTAGAAGGAGATTCCATGCCGGAAAAGAAGAAGCCGATGATCTGTCCTGATTGCGGCGTCACCCTGAACCATCACGCCGACAAGGTCGATTACGCCGCCGCACTGTCCGATCCCGGCGCCATGGATCCCGACTTTGGCGGGATCCTGGAAGAAGCCCACACCTGCCCTGGCTGCGGAAAAACAGAAACCAGACGAGCCTGAGTACCTGCGCAACACATTGACTTCGCAAGCAAACAGGTTTTACATGGAGGAATACCAAAGTCACGTTTGGAGAGGAGTCCGATGGCTACGAACACCAAGACTGTAGATCCGGAACGGCAGAGGCTGAAAGAAGACGGCCAACGCAGCAAACATTGGAAGCGCTGGGGACCTTATCTGAGTGAGCGCGCTTGGGGCACTGTGCGGGAAGATTACAGTCCGCATGGAACCGCGTGGGATTTCTTTCCTCACGATCACGCCCGTTCGAAAACCTACCGCTGGAGCGAAGATGGTATCGGCGGGATTTGCGACCGCCATCAATATATATGCTTCGCCCTGGCGCTATGGAATGGTCATGACCCGATTCTAAAAGAACGGCTCTTCGGTCTCACGGGAAACGAAGGGAATCACGGTGAAGACGTCAAAGAATACTATTTTTACCTCGATTCCACTCCCACTCATTCATACATGAAGTACCTCTATAAGTATCCTCAAGCTGCATATCCGTATTCCTGGCTTGTTGAGGAGAACCGGGGACGTGACCGTAAAGCGCCGGAATTTGAACTGATCGATACGGGTGTGTACAACGAGAACCGTTACTTTGATGTGTTTGTGGAATACGCAAAAGCCGGGCCGGAGGATATTTTGATTCAGATCCGGGTAATCAACCATGGCCCGGAAGCCGCACAACTTCATCTGCTTCCCACGATCTGGTTTCGCAACACGTGGTCCTGGGGACTCGATCCCCAAAAACCTGGAATGCGAAAACGCGACCCGCTCAACGGCAGTCAGGTAATCCGCCTCAATCACACGCCCTACTACGGTTTCCGCTGGCTGTATTGCGAAGGCGCGCCGCAGTTGCTGTTTACCGAAAACGAAACAAACAAACAGCGTCTTTACGGGATTCCGAACGATACCCCTTTTGTGAAGGACAGCATCAATGACTTCGTTGTTCATGGAGAAAAAAACCGCGTCAACCCCGAGGGGGCAGGAACAAAAGCGGCGGCGAATTATCTTCTCAACCTGAAGCCGGGGGAGGAGCAGGTAGTCCGGCTGCGTTTCAGCGATCAGGATCTGGAGAAGATCAACGGCAATCCTTTCGATGCCTCCTTTGCTCAAGTGTTTTCCACGCGCAAGGCGGAAGCGGACGAGTTTTACGGACGGGTCATTCACAGCAACCTTTCCGAAGACGCGCAGAATGTGATGAGGCAAGCCTTTAGCGGGCTCCTCTGGAGCAAACAGTTTTACAACTATGAAGTCAGCCGATGGTTGAAAGGAGATCCCGGAGGCCAGCCTCCTCCGCCCGAACACCTCAACGGCAGAAACAGCTCGTGGACCCATTTGTATAACTCTGATGTGATCTCGATGCCGGATAAGTGGGAATATCCCTGGTACGCAGCCTGGGACCTGGCGTTTCACTGCATCCCGCTTTCACTCGTGGACATTGAATTTGCCAAGAGCCAGCTTGTTTTGTTTTTGCGTGAATGGTACATGCACCCAAGCGGTCAGCTTCCTGCATACGAATGGGCTTTCGATGATGTGAATCCGCCTGTGCATGCGTGGGCCGCGTGGCGTCTCTACAAAATCGAGCGAAAGCGCTATGGCCGTGAAGACCGGAAGTTCCTTGAACGCATTTTTCACAAATTGCTTTTGAACTTCAGCTGGTGGGTGAACCGGAAAGATGCCGCCGGACGAAACGTCTTCCAGGGGGGATTTCTGGGGCTCGATAACATCGGTGTGTTTGATCGTAGCGCGCCATTGCCCACAGGAGGACACATCGAGCAGTCTGATGCCACAAGCTGGATGGGCATGTACTGCCTGAACATGATGACGATCGCGCTGGAGCTTGCGCGTGAAAATCCGGCGTACGAAGATGTGGCCAGCAAGTTCTTCGAACACTTTGTGCTCATTTGCGAAGCGATCAACAACATTGCCGGAGAAAAGATCGCCCTCTGGGATGAGTTTGATTCCTTTTATTATGATGTACTGCTGACTCCACGGGGGCGCCGGGTCCCGATGAAGATCCGCTCGATGGTCGGCCTGATTCCCCTGCTTGCTGTGGAGACCCTGGATTCGCGCACTTTGGATCAGCTTCCCGGGTTCAAACGGCGGATGCAGTGGTTTATTGAAAACCGCCCCGATCTGAGCTCGCACATTGAAACCAGGATCGAAGGAGGAAGAACCAAGCGTCTTCTTTCGCTGGTAAACCGCGTGCGCTTGAAGCAGATCATGAAATACATGCTGGATGAAAACGAATTCCTGTCACAGTACGGGATCCGTTCCCTCTCCCGTCATCACGGTATCAATCCATATGTTGTGGAAGTAGGAGGCCAGGAGTACCGCGTAGATTACCAGCCGGCCGAATCAAACACGGGAGTGTTTGGCGGCAACTCCAACTGGCGCGGTCCAGTCTGGATGCCGGTCAATTATCTGCTGATTGAATCGCTGCAAAAGTTCCACTACTACCTTGGCGATGAATACAAAGTGGAATGCCCCACAGGCTCCGGCAACATGATGACGCTGTGGGATGTGGCGGGCGAGATTTCGCGCCGGCTCACACATGTCTTTTTGCGCGATGAGGAAGGAAGAAGACCCGTATACGGCGCAACGGAAAAATTTCAGAATGATCCGCACTGGCGCGATCTGATTCTGTTTTACGAATATTTTCACGGCGATAACGGCGCGGGGATCGGGGCCAGTCATCAGACCGGGTGGACCGGCCTGGTGGCTAAGCTGCTGGATCAAAGCGGTGAATAAATCGAGGAATGAGGATGGAAGATAGCGGATGGAGGATAGCAGGAAACGGTCTGTAGCGCCGGCGTCCCGCCGGCCAGTCCCGATGGTGCATCACAAACTGGATGTTATAATGAGTAAACCGAAAATCGAATGGGATGAGGCGCATCCGCGTGCGCTTTTTTATGAATGGTGTTGAGGTAGTCTAAGGAGGTCTTATGGTAGCCAATCCAATTGTTGAACTTGAAAAACTGGGTCAGAGCATCTGGTATGACAACATTCGCCGCCTGTTTATTACAACCGGTGATCTGAAAAAGAAGATCGATGAAGACGATCTTCGCGGCGTTACTTCCAATCCCGCAATCTTCGAAAAAGCGATCGCAGGCAGCACCGATTACAAAGAGGCGTTGCAGGAACTGGCCGCAAAAGGCATGAGCACAAATGATATTTATGAGCAGATGGCGGTGGAAGACATCAAGATGGCTGCCGACATCCTGCGTCCGGTTTATGACAAGACAAAGGGCGTTGATGGTTATGTAAGTCTGGAAGTTTCGCCTCTACTGGCAAGTGATACGGCCGGCACCATCGCGGAAGCACGCCGGTTGTGGAAATGGCTCGACAAGAAGAATGTCATGATCAAAGTTCCGGCTACACCGGAAGGCCTTCCTGCGATCGAACAATTAATTTCGGATGGAATCAACGTGAACGTCACGTTGATCTTTTCAGGAGACGCATACGAAAAAGTTGCCGAAGCCTATATCCGCGGGTTGGAGAAGCGCGCGGCTGCAGGGAATCCGGTGGACCACGTCGCGTCCGTTGCCAGCTTCTTTGTGAGTCGCATCGACAGCAATGTGGACAACCAGCTCGGAATACGCATGAGACGATCTACCGATCCCAAAGAAATTGAGACTCTCTCTTCCCTGCTTGGCAAAGTAGCGATCGCCAACGCAAAAATAGCATATCAGAAATTCAAACAAATCTTCGGTGACAAGCGTTTTTCCGCACTTCGTGCAAAAGGAGCACGTGTGCAACGCCAGCTGTGGGCGTCCACAGGCACCAAGGATCCTAATTACAGCGATGTGCTGTATGTTGAATCCCTGATCGGCCCGGATACGGTCAACACCGTGCCTCCTGCAACATATACCGCGTTTCGCGATCATGGGCATTGGGCACTGACTCTGGAATCAGATCTCGATGGAGCAAAAGCTACGCTTAAAAAATTGAAGGAAGCGGGCATCTCGCTGGACGCGGTGACCGCACAGTTGCTGGAAGAAGCAGTCAAGGCATTCGCGGATCCGTTTGACAAAATGATGAAGGCGATTGAAGAAAAGCGCGCTGCGGCGGTGGCCAGCATTGTGGATCGCCAGACGTTTACGCTTGGAAATTTTGTACCCACCATGGAATCGGCGATGAAGCTGATCAACGATCGCGATTATGTCCGGCGTCTGTGGCGCAAAGATACATCGATATGGAAAGAAGATCCTGCTCACCAGAAGGTCATTCAGAACGCGCTCGGCTGGCTGCATGTTGCCGAGAGTCATTTGGAGCAAGCGGACGATTTGAAAGCGTTTGCGGATCGCGTGAGAGGCGACGGCTTCGAATCAGTGATGGTGCTCGGCATGGGCGGAAGCAGTCTCTGTCCGGAAGTCTTCTGTCGCACGTTCGGCGCGATCAAAGGCTATCCGAAGCTGCTGGTACTGGATTCCACTGATCCCGCTACCGTGAGAAGCATGGAAGCGTCGGTGGATGTTGGAAAAACGCTGTTCATTGTTTCCAGTAAATCAGGGGTCACGACCGAAACGCGCATGTTTTTTCAGTACTTCTTTGACCGGGTTTCCAAAGTAAAATCGGACCGCCCGGGAGCCAACTTCGTTGCCATCACGGATCCCGGATCGCCGCTTGAAGAAATCGCTCGGGAAAAACGGTTCCGCAGAATTTTTCAAAATCCGGCGGATGTGGATATCGGAGGGCGTTACTCGGCTCTCTCCTACTTCGGACTTGTACCTGCGGTGCTCATGGGCCTGAATATCAAGGAGCTTCTGGATCGCGCGGTGCGAGCGGCACATGCTTGCGAACACTACATTCCAACAGAAGAGAATCCAGGCGCGCGGCTGGGAGCCGCCATGGGCGGGCTCGCCAAACATGGTCGCGATAAAGTCACATTCATTGCGCCTGCGCCGATCGATTCGCTCGGACTCTGGATCGAACAGTTGATAGCAGCGAGCACGGGAAAAGAAGGCCTGGGGATCGTGCCTGTGGCCGGTGAGCCGCTGGGCGATCCTTCCGTTTACGGCAACGATCGATTTTTTGCTTACCTCAGCACTCAAGACTCACGCAGCGCGGAAATCGAAGCGAAACTCAGCGCGTTGCAGGAGGCAGGCCATCCGGTTGTTCGTCACGTGATGCGCGACGCTCTCAGTCTCGGCCGCGAATTCTTCCTCTGGGAATTCGCCACGGCGCTCGCCGGTTCCATCATCGGAATCAATCCGTTCGATCAGCCGAACGTGCAGGAAAGTAAAGACAACACAAAGGCGTTTCTCGAACTATATAAGAAAGAAGGACGCCTCCCGGATCAGGAAGTTTTGTGGGAAGGAGACGGCTGCAAGATTT
>CAZDDB010000064.1:0-14604 GCA_964504105.1 uncultured Acidobacteriota bacterium | reverse complement strand
TCCGAAACTGGAAACGGTCAGACCATTTGAAGCTGGTCATCCTTATGTTCAGTGAAAATGATTTCGAGAACAACGTTCAAGTGAAACAATATGAAAAGTTCAAGCCGCGCTTTGACGCGCAGGGAGATGAGCTGGTTCTCACGCATGTACCCGTTCCGAAAGTTGCCGCGTGGCAGGAAAAAAAGAAACCTGTTTTTCATCCATCCTGGAAAGATCTTGCGGCAGGAGTTATGTACCGTTCGCATTTTCTTCATGACATGAACTTTCGCATCAAGCTCTTGTTGGCCCCACAGTCGGAGAACTTGAGCGATCCCGAAAACAGTTCGGTCAAACGCGCAGACGCGAAATACTATCGCTTGACGGAGAGTATCCTGAAAGAACTGAAGCGTGAAGCTTCTCTTCGTGGAGCTCCACTTACAGTCATCTCAATTCCTTCCAAGCGGGAATTGATCAACGATACCGGCAACGAACCCTATCAGAGACGACTCGAGGGAATCTGCGATCGATTGGAAATTCCATACATGGATCTAACCCCGGAATTTCGAAAGAGTATCTTCCGGACGTACTACCGGAATGGATTGCACTGGAATCAGCGGGGCCATAAGTTGGCTGCGCGCGCTGTTGCCGAATATCTCGAACGCAATTGGAGCCTGAAGTGAAGCTTTTTGGAATCGTGAAAGCTATCACCATGCAGTTGCTGCTCCTCTTCTTTCTTGCCGGCTGTTGCGTAAGAGCTCCGCAGGCTCTGAGGGACAATTCGCGGCCTTCCGCGTCGGATGAAATTGTCATTGTTGCAACGGGTGACGTGCATGCGGCCCTGGACCGTGCGGAGGGGCTGGCTTCCATCATTCGGAAACTCAGAAGGCAATACGGTGATCGAATGGTGTATCTGGATGCGGGCGATCAGTTTCAGGGATCGCTGGAAGGCAATATGAGTAAAGGAAAATCGGTCGTGGAATTCTTTAACCGGTTGAGACCAGATGCCGCAGCAATCGGGAACCACGAACTCGATTTCGGCCCTGATGTGCCCGGGAGAATCAAGGTTCTTCCCGGTGAGGATGGACTGGGGAACCTCAAAGCGAGGGTCCAGGAGGCCGAATATCCGTGGCTCTCCGCCAACTTTGTCGTGGATCCTCCGGTAGAGTGCAAGCCGGGTTCTTCATGCAATGCGCTGGGGCAAACGACGGTATTTGCGCCCCGCACCGTGGTTTCCCATGGAGAAAACCGGACTTGTGTCATCGGCGCCACAACCACAAGTACCGCAAACATCACACGGTCCTCGTTTGTGCAGGGGACACGTTTCGTGGATCTAGCAGGTCTAGTGGAGGCCGAAGCAACGTGGATGCGAAAAAACGAGCGGTGCGATGCGGTTGTTCTGCTCGTCCACGAAGGCTTGCGCTACGGCGAAGACGGCAAGACTTTGCTGAACTACGGATTACAGCCGCTGCTCGAACAACTTCCTGCGAATACTGTAGATGCAGTCGTTGGAGGTCACACACATATCGTCGCTCAAGAGGTGATCCACGGCACACCGGTTCTGATTACCGGGAAAAGCGCCAGGTATGTGGGAGTTCTTCATCTCAGCGAGACCGGAAGAAAGAAGGAGTTCCGCTTTGAACCGGTCCTCCCGGTTCCGCAAAGGGCAAGCGAGCCGGACATCACGACTCTGTTGAATCCGTATCGTACACAGGCGAGGACGTTCAAAATGAAACAGATCGGGAAATCCTTTGCACCTTTTCCATTGGAGAAGGAAAGAGAAAGCGCGCTGGGAAATCTCATTGCCGATGCCGTTCAAAAAGCGGGACACGATGTAGATGGCGCGCAGTTCTCCCTGATGAACGCAGGCGGCATGCGCAGCAGTCTGCCCAGAGGCCGTCTCCGGTACGATCATGTTTACCGCTTGATGCCGTTTGACAACTGTCTGGTGATCGCTCAACTGACGGGGAAAGAGCTACGTCGTCTTCTGGAGGTCGCGTTTAGCGGCGGCGAAGGAATCCCCGCCGTCAGCGGTCTGAGAATCAGGCGTCTGGATGTGCCGGCTGGACAGCCCGGACCCTGGGACCGGGATCTGAATCAGGATGGGCAAAAAGAGACCTGGGAACGAAATGTTGTCCTGGATGTCCAGGACCAGAATGGCGCTCCCCTGGAGGACGATCGGATCTACAAGATTGCCACCAATGATTTTTTAGTAAGCGGCGGTGACTATCAGGGGATTGTTTACAGTCAGATTCCGGAAACTCGAATTCATTATTATCAGGAGATCTCGATTCGTGACATTATCCTGGATTATGTCATCCGAAAATCTGTTGTTTCACCCGAAGATTATCTTTCTGAATTGAACCGCAGAATAGAAATTCTCCCACCTCAGGAATGACTTCAAGACACGCGCGGCGGGTGCTATTTGGCTGAGGAGCGGGGAGCTTTTTTCAGGGGCGCCTTTTCCGTGGCGATTTTCTCAGGGATGCGTTTTGTAGAGCGGGACGCGCTCGAAGTTGTCTTGGGCTGCGAAGATCCATTGGACTTCACGCGGACCCGAGTACGCTTTGCAGGTTCAGGAGTCTCCAAAGACTGTCGTTCCGCAAAGATTTTTTCCGCAACCAACCAGTCTGTCTGCGGATCCCCTGGAGCGCCTCCGCGCTGCAAATAGAGTTCATACGCAATTTTTGCAATTTCAGAATAGCGATCCATCATGCCTCCAGTGTATTGTTTGTATTTTCCGTCAACGGCCGGTTTCGAAACGGTCAAACAGAGCCGAATCGGCCGCGTGTTTCGAGAAGGAGCAAGAGAATATACTGTGCGCTAATTCCTGTCAAGTCTAAACGGCCGGCAGGCCGGCGGGCTGGCGGGGTGCACGAACAAATCTGTTAGGAGAAGGCATGTTTTGCGGTTTGTAACGCCAGCGTCCCGCTGGCAGGGCTCGAGCTGAAGTTTCTGTTTTGGCCGGCGAGACGCCGGCGGTACAAAGCCGTTTTTCGGTCACTCTAACAAATTTGTCGTGCACCCCGGCCGGCGAGTCGCAGGCGTACCAGGCCAATCCGAAGAATCTTACCAGGAGTAAATAAAAGCGATCCAGCCTGTGTGATACGTGTAATCTCCCTGACGCGCGTTCAGCAGAATAACACCGGGGCTGGAAGTCACCGGTCCGGTGGGTGTCTGGACAGTTACTGTAATGAGATCGGTCTGAATTGCGTTTTCTGCGAAGTCGTCGATTGTGTACTTGTCGAACCAGTAGTTGATCGCAAATTTCGCGTGTGGAAATGCCTTGACGGTCAGACCGGTTTTTGCGACGTAATGATCCGTATCATCGGCATTGGGAATATCCAATGCGCCAATTGGACGGATGGACGTTCCGCCAAAAAGGTCCAGAAATCCGTCCGCTGTTGCGTAAATGAAGTCTGCATTCCAGGCCCATTTCCCATCCCGGAAGTTCATCAGATAGCCGACGCCCAACGTGTCGTACTTGTCTTCAATATTTGCTGTCCAGTCAAACGTGGTTGAAGTGGAGACCGTTGAGCCGCTCTGGCGTCCCTGCTGGTCGGTTGTGTTCTGTGCATGTTCGTACCAGGCGCTGAACGTAGAACGGGCGGTGACCGCATAGGAGAAGTCGGCGCCAACCGTGTAGTATTTCGCCTCGAGTAATCCATACAGAGTGTTCGTGTAATCGTTGTTTTGCAAGCTGGCGTTCAGACCGAGACTGGATGCGTCATTGAGCGTGATGTCCGCAGTAACACGAAACACGTTACGGTTCAGATCGGCTGTATCAAAGCGGCGGAGGGGAATCACATCGTAAACCGGGTGATCCAGATCAAACTCATCCGATCTTCGCCGGTCATATTGATATTTCGCGTGCAGGGTAATTCTATCGGAAGCGTTCGCATCCAGACCGGCCCGGAAGGTATTCGTATCTGTTTGGGTGGTATCGCGTTCTTCGCGATCCCAGCGATTGAAGCCATAACCAGCATACCACCGGAGTGACCGGAAGAGGGGCCCGTGAAAATCAAAATCGAGACTGTTTGTCTTGTAGGCAAAGAGCGGGTTTTCTTCGTCTTCAAGAGTGACACCCGAATCTGTCGGAGCGAATGCTGCGAAGAGCAGCTCATCGTTTCTGTTGCTCTGATCATACAGCCTGTAGTTGGCGGTAAAGTTCGCTTTGGAGCCGACGGGCGTGTAGTATCGGACATTGGCCGTAATGTTGCGCAGTTCTCCGTTAAAAGTAGATGAGGGAAGAGGAACCTGCGGCAGCGCGGAATTGATGGTGAATGGAAGAAGCTGTAGTTCGTCTTTCCATGTATTGTAAGCAAAGGCGCCTGTAATTTTTCCTCTCCCCACCGGTGTAGCGGCAGACAAACTGATCATATTGCTGTGATTGTCAGCTGGAAGCTGCACTCGCGCTCTGGAAGTTCCGTCACCTACTGTCTGTTCCGCGCGGTCGGTCAAACGGTACGGGTTGTCCCAGATCATCGACTGGATTTCGTTGTTAAAACCCGAAAACTCGTAGGCGGCGGCAAAAGTTCTGCCGTTGCTTGCGTACTCCACTCCGGTACGTACGCGATCCGTGTTGTAGTCGATATGTTCAGGCAGTTCTGTAATCCAGCTAAACCCAAACGTCGTTCCGTATGGCCGGAACCCATCCCTGTTTTCCCTGAAGTATTCGACTCCGTAGTTCCAATGAGTATTTGGTGAAAAGTTAAACCCCACTGTTCCGCGATTTCTTTGCAGGCCAAGCTGCTGTGGATGAGCATCTAAGAGGAGATTGCTGATAAAGGCTCTCTGCTGCGCAAGGCCGCTCTGATAGGTGGGATCGGAAGTGGGCACGTCGTTCAGACCTTGAATCGCGCCTTGGAGAGCATCCGGTAAAGTCCAGATTCCCGAAGCTGATTCATTCCAGATCGTCTCCCCGTCTTTGCTGAAGAGATGCGGAATTTTTGCGTAATCAATCGAAAGTTCGTAGGAGCCGCTGACTCCGTAATCAAAGCCGTACCGGCCGTCATTCAGCCCAACGTTCTTCGCGCGGATACCCAGAAAGCGGTCGTCTTTCATGTTCACAGCGACTTTCAATGATTCAATGAGAAACCCCTGTGGAACTTCTCCATATTCCTCTGCTTTTGAAGAGTCTTCTACGACATCTGTTCCCCATACGGAGACTGTGCCATCAATCTCTGTCTGTATATCCTCATCACCGGTGGTCTCGGCAGCTTCAGCAGCCGGCTCTGTTTGCGGCGCGGTTTCCGTTGTTTCAGCAGCCTGCGTTTCCTGGCCACTTTCCTGCGACCAGAGTGGAAGGGCTACCAGTGCGAGAAACAAAAAGAGTAAAAACGCTTTGATTTGTGTTTGTTTCGTTGCTCTCATGATGTCCCTCCTTAGCGGGTGAACACTCTTCCGGATGGATGGTTGGAACCGTGAATATTCAGGTGACAGTTCGAGCACGACCGCGAAATCTCACGATTCGAAGTGAGTTGATTGGTTCCATCATAGAGAGTCCCGGGATGCCGCGTATCCAGATGGCAACTTTGGCAGAGCCAGGGGCGATTTTGAACTAGAAGCTTTTCATGATTGGAACCATGAGGCGCATGACAGTTGAGACAGTTCTCTTGAACGGGAGGGTGAGACCATAAAAAGGGCCCTCGCTTTTCTGTGTGACACGTATAGCACTGCTCATTCACAGAGTTGGCTTTGATGAGCTTTGGAGTGAGCGTTCCATGCGGGTTATGACAATCATTGCATGACATCAACCCTTCGCGGACCGGATGATGAGACGTCCGCTGGATCTGCGCCTTCAATTCCACATGGCAGCCGTTGCAAGTCTCTTCCACGCGCGCTGTCTTTAGCTGAAAGTTGTCTGATTTCGGATGATGCACCGTATGACACGTCACACATGCAAGTTCCCGCTGTTGATGGACGCTTCCTTTCCAATTAGACCGCTTGCCGCTTTCATGACATCCCAGGCAAACTTGCGACGCTTCATCGCTTTTCAGAGAAGCAAGATTCCTAATCGTGCCGGGCTCTCCGCCGGAATCAACATGCGCCTGCCCTGGACCATGGCAGGTCTCACACGCATGACTGGAACGCAACGCAAACGCAGCCTGGCCATGAGGCGTCTTCTTCAGCGCCTCCACTTCCTCTTCGTGACAGGCGGCACACTCTTCCACACCCGCATAAGAATTAGTTTCAGCAGCTTCCTGTTTGACTTCTTTGTTTCCTTCCTCCTGTCCGCTTACGCGGGAAGCAGACAGGAATCCCAACAGACAGATCAGCATCAAACCCGGCAATAATTTTGTATACATCTTGCCTCCTATCATTTGCATTTCGGATTCATTCGGTCCTCCCCGGAACTACCAGAGAATACAGGTACAGCAGGATCCCCGCGCCCAAGAACAAGCCGCCAACGAACATGAACGTGATAAATGCAGAAGGACGGGACGAAAAAAGCGAGCCGAGCTCGACAAGCAATCCCAGCACTATCAAAATTGCTGCAATCTGAATACGCCGTTGCATTCCCGTCTTCAGAATCATTGTTACTCCTCCCGCCAGAAAGTGAGGCCATTCAGATGAGCCACATCGTGAACAAGCGCGTGGCAGGAAAGACAGGACACCTGGTTCGATTTCAGCAGAACGATCCGTTTCGGCTCTTCATTGTGGGTAGCTCCTTCCTCAAAAGACCTGGCTCCCGCGTGACAATGCAGACACTCCCGGTTGCTGTAGGGTGTATACAGTTTGATCTGTTCGGGCACCGTTCCCAGATAGTGGACGTAGACATGTCTGAGACCGCGAAGTTTCGCCTTCAAATCGCCGTACAGAGTGTAATTCGTATGGCAGGTAAAACAGGCCATGTCTCTGGGAACCCGGTTGTTTTGGAAATGAGCAGCGGGAACGTATTCAGAATCATCGATGTGCAGACTCTTTCCGTACGGTTGCATTTCGTGACACGACAGGCAGAAGCCGGTTGTCTTGGAATGCTCCATATGAGTGTTGGCACCCATCAGGGCTGCCAGAACAGGAAGGAGAAACAACGAGAGAAACGCCAGAATTTTCCCGACCATGGTCATTGTAATTTCTGGCCGAAAAATCACATAAGCGATCAGAGCAATGCTGATGAGAATGAATCCAACAAGAGTGGTAGCGGGTTCAATCACAGCAATCTCCTTTTGCATTACTTCGCCTTCTTCAAGCTTGCGAGCCATTCTGAAAGCACTTTCAGGTCTTCGTCCTTGCCGGTCCATCCTTTCGGGTGCTTCTTGTTATTCAAGGTTTCCTTCTTCGTGACAAATTTCGCGATCCAGTCTGCAGTCTTTTCATCACCAATCATAGAAAGATCAGGCGGCGCTTTCTTATCACCTGGTTTTACTGCAGGGCCTTTCTTTGGAACACTCTGCGAATTAATCGAGTGGCAAACATTGCATTTCGAATCTACAAAGATTTTCTTTCCCGCGGGCTCCGTCTCCGCGCAAAGTGAGGCTCCAACAAGAGCATACGACGCAAAAATGATTGTGATTCCAACCCGCAGTTTTGTTCTCATGTTTCCTCCCATAGTTACGGATAGCAAGTCTCTCGCCAAATTGTAACAGGATTCTTGCTCCTCTCATTGTCTTCTTGGAAACATAAATGCGCCAATGACAAAACGGCAATGACTGCCATTCTGTCGGTTTTGCGCAGTTGGTATGGACGACCCGTGGTACGCTGACACGCATTGGCAAGTACGTGTTATCTTCGTGCACCGGCCATGGACAGAAAACGGGAGACTTCGCGCTGATTTGCGGCATTGGCAATCGATAGTGCCGTCTGTCCATCACTCGACCTGGCATTCAAATCGGCGCCAAGTTGAATGAGTGTTCTCACCGCATCCACATGGCCCTTCTTGGAGGCCTTCATCAGGGGAGTCCAACCGTCCTGGTCCCTTGCATTAACCTCCGCTCCGGACTTTGCCAGGAAATAAACAATATCCTGATACCCATTGAAGGCTGCGTTGCTCAGCGCCGTATTCCCGCTCTGGTCACGCAAGCTCACAACGGCTTTTGCTTTAACCAGAACTTCCACCACGGAAGAATACCCATGCCACGATGCTATCATCAGGGCTGTGTTCCCCTCCTGATCCTTTGCATCGACATTTGCCTTTGCCTCAATTAAGGTCTGAGCAATGCCGGGATCTCCGGCGCCGGCCGCAATCATGAGCGACGTGGTCCCTTCCGCATCAGCCGCATCCATGTTTGCGTTTGCATCAATCAACAAACGAACAATATCTCCGTGCTGTCCATTCACGGCTTTCAGCAAGGCAGTAGCTCCTTTTTCATCCACCGCATTCACATCGGCGCCTTGTTTCAAAAGGGCTTCCACCTCGGTTGTCTGACCTTTTGCCGCAGCCGACAAGAGTTCGCGATTGAGTTGATCGGAACCGGCCATCGCATCAAGCAGGAATGAAAGCATCATCAACACAAAAAAGAGGCCGGATGCCGGCTTCTGCATAACCTTACACTCCTTGAACTCCCTTTCCGGAATTTTTCAGTAATATATATACCATGATATACCATGACAAAAGAACGCAATGTCGGCGGACGTGAACGCTTGAAATGAGCAACAAGATTTCGATGGACAGGTACGTCCCGCCCGACTACAATGGTACGTTTTCGTTCAGGAGACCCCTACATGACACACAAGACAGGTACTCGGTACTCGCCGGAAGAACGGAAGGCCGCCGGGAAAACGCTGCGGACAAAGGTGCCCCGCTCCTCACATGGAGTGTGGCAACCCACGCCAAACCGTCCTGATCCGATTGCACTGCTCGAACAACAGAGCGCAAACCGCATCCCGGAACTGGTTCCGATCCGTTATGGAAGAATGCTGGAATCCCCTTTCGCCTTTTACCGTGGCTCTGCTGTTGTGATGGCCGCCGATCTGGCTCCAACTCCGGTCAACGGAATCCGCGTGCAGGCTTGCGGCGATTGTCATCTGCTCAATTTCGGAGGATACGGCACCCCGGAACGGAATCTGATTTTTGACTTGAACGATTTTGATGAGACTCTTCCCGCTCCCTGGGAATGGGATGTAAAACGACTGGCGGCAAGCTTTGTTGTTGCCGGACGCCGGATCGGTATTTCGGAAAAAAATTGTCTGCAGGCTACTCGTGAAGCGCTACGGCATTATCGCGAGCATATGGCCAAATTCGCGGAAATGAAGACACTGGAAGTCTGGTATGCTCGCCTGGACGCCAAAGACATCATCGCAAGATCCAGAAGCGATGCGGTTAGAAAAAGAAGAGAGGAAGCCGCGGCCAGGGCACGAACCCGCACAGTGGAGCATGCTTTCCCACGTTTGACAACCCTTGTAAAAGGCGATCGCAAGATTATTAATGAGCCACCCTTGATCTATCATCTCAAACGTCACGCGCGCTTTGATAAAGATATGCGACTGCTCTTCAAAAGTTATCGGGAAACACTGCCGGAAGACCGCCGGGTACTTCTGGATCGTTATCATCTTGCCGATATTGCCATCAAGGTCGTTGGAGTCGGAAGTGTTGGAACCAGATGCGCTGTTGTTCTGATGCTTGCTTCCGGAAACGACCCCCTTCTGCTGCAGATCAAAGAAGGAAATGCTTCAGTGCTGGAGCCGTACGCAGGAAAAAGCGTCTACAAAAACCACGGGCAGAGAATTGTTACAGGGCAACGGCTCATGCAATCGGCAAGCGACATCTTTCTTGGATGGACCCGAAGCGTGCAGGGTCAGGATTACTATTTTCGTCAGCTTCGCGACATGAAGTCATCGGCGACCCTGGAAGGATATTCCGCTTCCGATTTCATTGAGTACGCGGAATTGTGTGGATGGGCGCTGGCACGCGCTCATGCAAAAGCCGGTGACGCAGCGCTCATCAGCGGCTATCTTGGAAAAGCGGATTCATTCGACATCGCATTGGGCGATTTTGCAGTGGCATATGCCGACCAAACGGAGAAGGATCACGCTGCATTGGCCACCGCAGTCAAGAAAGGGCGCCTCCAGATGCACGCCGAAAAGAAACTGTAAACGTACGCAGGCTTACGTAACCTACTCCTTTGCTTCGGCCAACTCCACGTGTTCGGGGATTCGATCCACGGGGAGTCCCGACGCAGCTTCCATCCGGCCGCTGAAGTTGTACAGAGAGATCAGGGCCGTAGCTTCATAGACCGCCGCATCATCCAAGCCGGCCTGCCGCAAAGCATCGATATCGTCATCTTCCATGAGGTGAGGCTTTTCCGTAAGCTTTTTCGCATAGGCAAGCAAGGCGCGGGTTTTCGGATCGAGATCATATTCCGGCCATCGCGTGGCGAATTCTTCGCTGAAATGTTCGTTTCCGGTAAGACGGCGCACGGCCGTCAAATGCAATCCCAGTCAAGGCGCCCCGCCGATCATGCCGTTCACCACGGTCGCAAGCATCTCACGCTGCAATTTCGTTAACGGAGAAGACGATCGGAGGTTCAGATATTGGTAGATCTGTCCGATCGGCCCACCCACGTTTAAATCATAAAGAAAGATCTTGTAGTGACCAGGAACCACTCCACCGTACTGCTGTTGTACCTGATCGAGTATTTCTTTTTGCATGCCGGTGGCATTTTCGGGTGTAACAATTGGAATTCGAGCCATAAAACCCTCCTTTAAATCACTGCCTTTTCGGGAATCTGTCTGGCAAAAAACTGTAAGATTCCTTTCGCGACTTCGATTTCATCGGAAAGATAATCGTAGAAGTCATCGGCATTAATCCGAAGCAAGAGAGAATCTTCTTCGCAAACGGCGGCATAGGTCCGCGGGCCGCCGGCCAACACCGAAAGACAACCGAAGGTTTGATGCTCGACAGCTTCCTCATCAATATGTTTACTGCGGCTTTGGAGACGGACGTGGCCGCGGACGAGAAAGTAAAAAGAGTTGGAAGACTCGCCCACAGAAAAAATAGTTTCCCCTTTTCGATATTCTTCCTCCTTTGTGATATTCGCCAGTGCCAACAACTCTTCGGCTGTGGCACTGGAGAACAGTTCACAATTTTGCAGCAGAAAGACTTTTTCGATCGTAGCTACTTGGTCAGGCATCTTGTTGCATCCCCGCGGCAGAAGAGAGGGAACCGATCCGGCTCAACACCCAATCCGCCGTTTCTCGGACCAGCCGGTCAGTCGAATTCCTGGAAACGCTGAGTAGAGGATAGAGGTCGCGGCGCTTTTGTTGATAGATCCAGTAGATGACAGAAGCGCTCAACCAGGCGTCGGTTCCACTCAGGAGCTCCGTCAGCGCTTCATCAGCAGTTCTTTTCCGGACCGGAAGTACGGACTGAATGCGTGTCAGCTTCTCATTTTCCGGAATCGCATCGATGACCGGAAGTACGATCCTTCTCACAGATCGTTCCAGAGCATTATCCAGGTACTCAATGGCTGCACTCCGAAAAGCAGGTTCGCTGCTCTTCAGACTGGTATACGCGTTGAAAACATCGCGGTACGAGTAGACCAGCGCGAGAAACCGGAAGAGGCAATCTACGTTGTGGTCCAGCCTCCGGTCCAAAGAGCGGGCGAGAAAATCGCCGGCTGCAGCACCGTTACCGGCGAAGATCGCCTGTTTAATGGCAAGCCGGTCAAAGTATTCTCTTGCTTCTTGAATCAAACGTTGTTCCACTTTCTGGCGATCGAAGGTCAGCTCAGACTGACGAGCACGCAACTGATTCAGGGCTTTTAAAATCTTATAGCTAATGAAACCATCCGGATGATCAAAATGGTTGAACAGAGTGTCGGCTGCTTGCTGCGTTCCGAAGGCGCCCATGGTCCGGGGAATGTGACGGCGCGCCCAGAGGGGAACCGCATGATTGATTAAATGTTGTTCCAAAATTGGTATGATTTCGGGTCCAAATTTCAACAACGCCTGGCGCGCTTCTGCCTTTAGTTTCCGGTCCCCCAGCTTTTCTACAAGCAAGGGAATCAGCTCCGGATTCCCACTTAGGGCTGCGCTTCGAATCGCCTGACGCACGACTGCATGATCCGGGTGATTCAATACGGCAGGAAAGAGATCATGAAACGAAGAAGGTAATTTGGCCAAAGCTTTGGCAGCCTCCATCTGCATCACCGTACTGTCCGGTCCGCCTGCCTCTATCATTTCCTTCAGCCAATAACGGGCGAGTTGCTGTTGCTCCTCCAAACCGAGGGCTGCACACAGAATTGCCGCACGACGCAACTTCGGGTCCTTTTCCGCGGAAAGAGAAAACACCATCTCTTCGTGGCGCTCCGGTTCCAACAAGCAGATCGTTTGAAGCGCTTCGGCTTGCACTTCGACATTCTCATCCTGAATCGCTCCTTTGAGCAGTCCCAAAGCGGACCGGTCGCTGCGCCGCGAAATCAACTCCACGACTTTCAACCTCACTTTTGCAGACGGATGATACAGCAGCCATGGACTCACCAGATAGGCTTTTCCGCCTCTTTGCAAGAACTCCACAGCATATAGAACCACTTTTTCGTCAGTACTATTCATTGCCTGCATCAGAACTTCCAGTGTAGGAACATCCACAATCTGAAGGCTTACAGTTTCCAGGTCGATGGCACGTTTTTTCAATCCCTCCCGAAAGGCATTGATGTATTCGCGGTTGGCGATGAAGCAGAGAATGATCCAGCCCAGCGACAGGAAGAATACGAGCAAAGCCAGCGGAGAAAGAGCGGATCCATATCCGGCCGTATAGATCAGAAGCACGAATCCGCCCAAAGCGGTCGCCGACTGCACGGCGAAGGAGTCGAGAAAAACTTTGGCGTTTCCCCGAATTGCTGCCGGAACAGGTTGGTACAGAAGCTCCAGAACTGAGCGATGCAAAGAATGGCGGAGGCCGTCATCGCCGATTTTCAACCAGAGTACGGTCCATAAAACGGGTATGTAAAAAAGGGCAAGAGACCCGCTCAAAATCGTAAGAGGCAAAAACAGGATTGCGCCTTTTACTCCAGCCCATTGAATGATTCGTGCGGTTAGAAAAGCTTGAAATAGAAAATTTGCAATATTCAGAAAACCATAAAAACTGCCCAGGAACGCGGTTAATTCGTTTTTCTCCGGAAATTCATTACTGACGATGACTTTGAATTGAAAATCGACAAAGGTACTGATCAGCTCGGTAAGAAAAAGAACGATGGTAATCCAAAGCAGATAGCGAGATTCCTTCAGGATTCGGAAGCCGCCGGCGGCTGGCGAAGGAGAAGTCAATGGGCCGCAATCGGCTTGTGTATCCGAAACTACCTTTATCAGGATGCTGCAAAGCAGATAGATCCCACTGACTATGGGGATCAAAGCTTCGGTCCCCCATCCTTCTGCAATCCGGCTCGCAGAAAATCCACCCACAATGCCGCCCAGGATGCCGCCGCTTCCAATCATTCCGAACAGACGCTTGGCGCTTCGTGGATCATTCATCTGAGCCGCAATGAGCCAAAACTGAGACGTGCCTATGGCGCCGAAAATGGAGACCCAGACATAAAAAGATGCAATTGAGAGTAGGTTTTGGTGGGAGGAAAACAGATACCAGAAAACGAGAAGGCTCAGAGAAATGAAAAGCTGCGTGCCCACCATCGTGTTCTGAACCCCGCAGCGCCGGCACAGGCGCGAGTACAGAGAAAGGGCCGGCAGCATGAAAGCGGCAATGGCGATATACAAATAAGGAAGGTTGAGGGGCGTGTTCTGGGTGAGGAATATTCCATCACGGACAGACTTTGCCATGATGAATCCTGCCACCAGCAAGAACAGGTACACGAACAGTAAGCCGGTTTTCTTCATCTCGCCTGGCTGAACACCAAATTTTCGGGTTACCAAATCGCTAAAGGGCATAATCCACTTTCTTGATGAGCGGATGATTGGGAAAAGAGAGTTTTAACCGCCGCCATTGTTCCACAGCCTGTTGAAAGTCCCCTGATTTCTTATATCTGGTTACTCCCAGAAGATAAAGCGCCTCGGGTGTTGCCGCCGAATTAGATGCTTCTTCTACAATATTCGAAAGCAGATCTATAGCCGAATCGTAGTTTCTCTTCTCCAGGTCCCCGTTCGCTTTCATCAGTTTCAGCGTTTGCTTGAATTCCTTGACCGGTTGAAATCCTTCGAAGCGATAGTAAATCTTCTGTTTCGCATCAGTGGCTATGAGTGTGGGAGTAATTTCCACTCGAAAAATCCGGCTCAAATCGGCATCACCCACAGCGTCAATCTTGAGCGGGACAAACAACTGATTTACCAGTCCGGCAATTTCATCTTTGGAATACGTCACGGCATCCATCTTTTCGCAACCGAGTCACCCCGGCTTGCTGAAATAGAGCAAGATCTGCTTCTCTTCTTTGGCTGCTAAAGCGGCCGCCGTCACAAACGAGGTTTGCCAACTAAGACTCATTTGACCCATCCCTTCATTTTAGTAATTGTATTTCCATTTCGGCTTCACTGCGAGCACAAAATTGGGACTTTGCGAGCCATAGTGCGTGTCCTTGCTGTACACCGCCTTTTGAAAACATTAGCTCACCGCGCTAGCTGGAGAAGCCGATGCCGAGACGATCCAGAAAGCGAAGGAGCACGTTAGGTTTGTTTCCGGCGTCCACTTTACGCAAGGATTCAGTGACTGCCTTTACCGCAATCGAACGTAGCGGCTCGGGC
>CAZDDB010000063.1:0-14706 GCA_964504105.1 uncultured Acidobacteriota bacterium | reverse complement strand
GGAGGAATCATGAAAAAAATCGCTCTACTGATTTTGATCGCTTGGCCTGTTGCCGCTCACGCGACCGATTCATACGAACTACTCACTGCAGTCCTGAGGGAACATGTCCGTACCGGAAAAGTGCAATACGGCGCGCTTTGCAAAGACAGCCGGCTGAATGACTCGATTGCGCAACTGGCAGGAACAAACCCGGACACGCTTCCGGATCAAAACGCGAAGCTGGCATTCTGGATCAATGCCTATAACGCATACACGATTCAGGCGATTTGCGGACGTTACCCGGTAAAGAGCATCAACGAGTTGCATGGCGCCGGCCTGCTTCTCGCCTCAATCATGAACCCAACCGGGTGGGACCGGGATTTTGTCGTGATCAATAACAAGAAGATGACACTCAATCATATTGAACACAAGATTGTCCGGCCCCTCTTCCATGATCCGCGTGCTCATTTCGCTCTGGTATGCGCCTCCAAATCGTGCCCGGCACTGCGCTCCGAAGCTTTTGAAGGAAATCGGCTGGATGAACAGCTCAATGATCAAGGAAAGCTTTTTTTCGCCGATCCATACCGGAACAGGTTTGATGGAACCGAAAAGAAAGCAACCCTCTCGAAAATACTGGACTGGTACTCAAAGGATTTTGGACCGGACCGCAAAACGGTGTTGCTGTTTGTTGCCCGCTTTCTTCCGGATGATCTGGCCGCCTCGATCCGTTCTGAACCCGAGGGATGGAAGATCAGCTATCTGGACTACGACTGGAGTCTGAATGAATAGCACCGTCTAGCTTGCAATTTGCACGGGTGTCACAACAGTACGCGCTGAATTGCAACCAAAAACGCTGCACTTTCCATTCAGTTGAAAACAATCTTGATGATGAGGTGTGTGACAAGCGGCGCACGAAATAGTTGATTCCGTTTCTTCGATCGATTCTTTGCAATAAGCGCAACGCTGTTCTGAAATCACCGGCTCCACAGGAATTTTCAAGGTTTCCTGCGCGCAAATTCGAACCAGATCCCGGCCGAAACGGATGAAGTTGGTCAGAGCAAGTTCATTGGTGTCTTCATCGCGAAGAGTCTTCCAGATCGTCACATCTTCGCGTGAGAACCGCACTGAAAAACCGGCAGCGCCCAGCTGCACCATCAAGGGAAGATACCCCGGCTTGTCCTTCAAGGCTGCAACCTCACGAGCCTGTGAAGTGAAAGTAAAATAGGGCGCTCGATCCAATCTCAATGTAGCGGCAAGAAATTCCTCAAGAAAAGCATAGATCAAACGGGGAAGACGATAAAAAGTTGCAGTGAAAGGGAACGATTCACGGATCCGAAGGGTCAAACGCGGACGGCCGTGTCCGCCGACTTCCACCCGAACCATCTGATCATGAGATTCATATTGGACGTACCGGGGCTGATTCTGGGAAATCTGCCCACCCTGCTTCCCGCTCAGGTCCGTTAGCGCCCGGACAGCTTCGGCAAACAGTCTACGGGCCCGTTTTCCTCTGCGGAAAAGCCTCCGGAAAATGTAATACAGGAGAAGTAAACTGAGAATCGGGGGTGACATAGTCCCTCAGAAGTAAATACGAAAGATGGACTGGTTTTGTTGCCCCTACAAATCTTCGATGCGCAGTTTTGTATCCGCGTTCTTCCACGCAGCTTCGAATTCCTGCTGGATGAACACAGTATCGGAACCCCTTCCTTGCGCTCGCAATGCCTCCAACAGGCCAAACAAGGAACGCCCGTTGCGCGGATTGCGTGCAAGGTCTTCACGAAACACGCGCTCCGCTTCTTTGGGATCGCCGATCATTAAATAGGTTCCACCCAGCGATTCCCGAACCGGATAAAAGAAGTCGGGCGGCTCATCATAAGCGAGCGTATCTTGTTTTTCTACCGCTTTCGTAAGATGTTCGACAGCCGCTTTGCGATCGTCTCCACTCATCGCGATTCGCGCTTCAATCAAGTGCCCCAGGGCATCGAGCACATCGGAGGCTTTGCTGAATCCAATCAGCTGTTCGGCGGGTACTTTTCTTGCCACGTCCAGAAAGGCGCCCTGTTCTTTTCGAGCTTGATCGACGCGACCGGTTGCGGCAAACGCCATAGCACGGGCAAAAAGCCAGTTGGCGCGCGTGTAGGGCATCGTTTGATCCGGCTCCGCTACCTTCAGAATCTGATCCCATTTCCGGAAGCGGACAAGAACCAGTGTGGACCAGGGAACAAAAGCTTCGATCATGGAAACTTCCTTCGCCAGCGGACCGGCATTCGTGGTAACTTCATCCCCGGCTTTTTTTGCGTCCAGAAAACGCCCCTCCATCATGCTCGCATAGGAAAAGAAATGAACGTTGTGGTTGTAGTACATCATGCGATAGATGCCCTGGTCCCCGGATTTCTTGAAGTAGGCGCGATCCGAGACGATTGCATCGGCATTGCTCTTTGCAGCCGCTGCATGATCTCCCACACGAATATAGATGTGGGCCGGCATGTGAACGAGATGCCCTGCCATGGGGACCAATGTTTCGAGCCGCTTTGCGCTGGGCAATGCTCTTTCCGGGGTGGTGGACGCTTCCACAGCATGGATATAAAGATGGTTCGCTCCAACATGCACCGGATCTCTTCTCATGACTGATTCAAGAACTGTCACGATTTCTTCGGTTCCTTCGGCCGGTTTTCCCTCCGGACTGTACAATTTCCATGCGTTGAGATCCATCATACTTTCGGCGTAAATTGTTGCCGCATCCGGATCGTCCGGATATTTTTGCACGACCGCCTTCATGGCATCACGGTATTCCATTCCCAGTTTCTTGAAATCGGCTTTCTCATCATTCGAAAATCTCTTCGTCATGGCATCGATATAGTCCCGTTCCGATTGAGTCGCGCCGGCATACAGCGATTTCGCTTTTTCACAGGCTTCATGAGCCGCCTTGTTGCGTGCAAACTCAACCTCCGGCTCGTTGTAATTCGGACCGGTCGCAAGCGCAATCCCCCAGTAGGCCATCGCTAAATTGGGATCCAGCTTCGCGGCACCTTCGAAGGAATGAATCGCCGCTGTGTGATTGAACCCGTAGATCAACGTAAGACCCTGATCAAAATACCGCTGCGCCGTCTGGCTCGTTGTTGAAACAGGATGATGATGGCTACCGATTCCGGTCATCAGCCATGTCGGCGTGGTCGCGCCGCCGGAGTGCTTCATCTCATGCTGAGCCAAACCAAAACTGCAAACACACATCGTGAGCAAAAAGGGTAAAAAACGCTTCATGGAAAAACCTCCAGAGTTTCCTACATTTGAGTTTCAAAGATGTCATCGTACTTGATTACGGCCTTGGTATCCACAAGGACTATTTCCTCAACCATGACATCGATTGACATATATGTATGTTCCTGATAATATATATGTATGCAAACAGGGAACCTCAAACGCAAGACTTTCTATGTTGATGAAGATGCGCTCCACAGGGCTCAAAAGGCTTTAGGGGTCCATACCGCTTCCGAAGCCATCCGTACGTCGCTGAAACGGGTCACGGAAATGGAGGAATTCTGGAAGTTTATGAAGAACAGTCGTAAACTTCTGAAACCGGGTAGCGTGGAAATTCCATAAGACATGCATTTTGCTGTCTTCGATACGAACATCTATATCGGGCATTGGGAACTTGGGCTGTACGAAAATACTCTGGAAATAGTACGGCAGTCGTACATTGTCCGGCATTCCTCGGTTGTGCTTTCTGAATTGCGCAGGGGGGCGCGGTCGCACAAGGCAGAGCAGCTGGTAACAGATCTGCACGGCCTGGCTCATGTTCAGTGGGAACCTTCCGCCAAAGACTGGTGGGAAGCCGGACGATTGGTTCGGGAAATCGCTGACACAGAGGGATGGGACAAGAACAAGAGACGCGATTTCCAAAATGACGTACTGATTGCTCTTACGGTTCGAAGGCACGGCGCCACACTGGTTACGGCTGACGTTCATGATTTCTCGTTGTTGGCGAAAACACTGACCATCACCGTACTTCATGCAAAATAACAGCACTCACTGCGGAATTTTGGTGCGCGGGCGTCCCTGCCCGCGACGGCGGCCACGGAGGACCGCCCCCCGAATTAGGACAGCACCCAAAATTCCCGGCTCTTGACATTCCGTTTGGGGTATCGTAATATACTTGCATGAAGCAAGTAACAGATGGGTTGGCGGTGTACCGGGCATTATCGGATCTGGCCCGGCGGTACCAGTTCCGGAACCGGGACGAAGTATGCTGCTACGGGCTAACGGTGTCGCAGTGTTACGCGCTGCAATATCTGGCGGAGCGCAACAAAGCCACATCCACTGATCTCGCCGCTCGTCTCGGACTCGACCTGTCGACAACGACGCGACTGGTCGACCAGCTGGTACGCAAAAAACTGGCGATACGCCGCCGGGCTGCTCAGGATGCCAGGATCAAGGAAATCGAAATCACTGAACCCGCAAGGCGTCTAATTTCGAGAATTGAAGAAGATATGGCTACCGGATTAGACCGGGCTCTGTCGGACATGCCCGTTGTGGTGCGGCAGGCCCTTCCCGAGGCGCTGCAAAGAATTACAAACGCGCTGAGCCGGACACCGGTCCAGATCATCGCGCCGGGAACAATTCGCAAACTCAATACGTAATCTTTTTTTGAACATTTACTTGTATGGAACAAGTATCAAGGAGGAAAGGAATGAACACGGACGAACAACGAATCAAACAACAGGTGCGCGAGCGCTACGCGGCCGCGGTCACAACCGGACGCGGATGCTGCGCAAAGACAGAAGACGGAAACCATTTTCCGGAAGGAAGAGTGGTAGCGATGGCAGGCTATCGCCCTGAGGAGCTGAAGGTTCTGCCGCAGGGCGCAGTGGAGAACAGTTTTGGATGCGGCAATCCGTTGGCCGTGATCGGTGTGGAGCGAGGTCAGACCGTTCTGGATATCGGAAGCGGCGCGGGAATCGATTGTTTTCTGGCGGCGGATCGTGTCGGACCGGAGGGACATGTCATCGGCCTGGATATGACACCGGCGATGCTGGAGAAAGCGCGGGAAAACGCAAAAAAGGCGGGGACAACAAACGTAGAATTCCGGATGGGAGAGGCGGAGAATATGCCGGTTGAAAATGAATCGATCGATTGGATCATCTCCAACTGCGTGATCAATCTGTCGCCCAACAAGCCCGCTGTTTTCAAAGAGGCATTCCGCGTGTTGAAACCCGGCGGAAAGCTTTCCATCAGTGACATCATGGTGGAAGAATTACCCAGAGTGTTGCGCGCCTCATCTGCGCTCTATTGCTCTTGCGTTTCCGGAGCGATTCCAGAAAAGAAGTATCTCGAAGGGCTTCGCGGAGCGGGATTCACCGGCGTTCAGGTCACTGAGCGGATCGTGTATGATGGCGATCAGTTGCTGGGTCTACTTGGAGACAACGCTATTTTCGGTGATCTGGCGCGGCGAATGAAACTTCCGGTGCAAAAGCTGGTGGACCGGTATCTTGTCAACAAGATCTGGAGCGCAAAGGTTATCGCAACAAAACAATCATGAGCGAGATTCTGTTTGAGCCGGCAAGACGTTTGGATGAAACGCAAATCGGCGAGATCCTGACATCCGCCGGTTTGCCTGCTGAGGATATCAATCCTCATCTGGGCAATTTTGTTGTGGCGAAACAAAACGACAAGCTGATCGGTTGTGCCGGCCTGGAAGTTACCGGAACCATCGCCCTGCTTCGCTCTGTCGCGGTTGACGCTGCTTTGCGCTCCCACGGAATCGCGGCCCAGCTTTGTGATCTCCTCCTGAAACGGGCGCACGCGCTGGGAATCAAGGAAGTCTATCTGCTGACTGCCACCGCTGCAACATATTTTGAAAAGCATGGATTCAGCAGAATCGAGCGGGAAAGCGCGCCGCCAGTGATCCAGTCCAACAAACAGTTTACTTCGCTCTGCCCCTCCACTGCAGTGCTGATGAAAAGGAAGATTTAGACTCTGCCCCACAATATCGTGAAAATCATCGCAGAGACGCGGAGGATGCAGCGAAAACGAATGATGAGAGTTTATTTGACATCCACGGTTGCGGGTTGACCGGAACACGCATTCTCGCCGGATAGACATACGGTCACATTGCGTGTCTTGATTTTGAACTCCACGATCGCAAAAAAATCGGGTTTGAGCTGCGGAACGAAGACCTGGCAACGTGGAGCAGTTTGTTTCACAACAGAAACCACAACCCCCGGATCATTTTTCTGAACTGCTTCAAGAAATTTTCCGGCATAAGCTCTATCGGTGGAAAGGCGATTCAGAAAACTGTTTGCTTCATGGACGGCCACAAAAATATCCGCGGATTCAATGCTTCCTTGTTTTGCCACGATTATGACTCTTTCCGGCGTATCGGACTTGCCTGCATGAACAGCAAAACCCGTAAACATCAAAAAGAATGCAAATACACGAGCGAAGTACGAAATCGTTGTCTCTACTTTCAAGCATCCTCCATCTTGCATTTGGTTATCGCCGTCAATTCCAAGTTCTTCTTCAATTTTATTCTCTGGAATCAGGCAGAACATTAATCGTTATCTCCGATGAAAATGGTTGCTGTGTTACTGCTCCCCACGACATACGCCGCATCCTGCAGAATGGATAAAGTCACTTGCTCTTGTGATTCTTGTTGAGAATCATCAATCGGTGTGATTGCAACAGCCAGCGTGTTTTGCCCGGATGGGATGGTCACAGTATTGCTCACGATTCTGATTGGAAATGCGTAATCGACATTGCGCGTAGCTTGATTCGCGCCGGTTGCGAGGCTGAACCGAATCGTTAAGTTGGAAGTAGTATCACCAGTCCGTGAAAAGGAAAAAGTTCCGGGATCCGGACCGCTTTCGGAAGCGATGCCGTCCGCGGTTGTGACAGTTACTAATGGAAAATCGTTATCGAGTATGGAGAGGGTTTCGTCTCTATTGCCGCCAAAATCGTAAACCGCGCTGGGAGACAGGTGAATCAGCACCTTTTCCGTACCTTCAACAAGCGAATCGTCCAGTGGCGTAATCACAATATTGGCCGATGTTCGGAAACGTGGTACGACTACTGAACCCGAAAGCGCAACGAAATCGACTCCGCTGGTGGCCGGCGTTCCGACAATCAGCGCGTTAGCAGGGTTCACCGTGTAATTGACTGTAACGGCTTCCTGGGCATCACCCGTCCTTACCACTTGTACTGTTGCGGTGGATAGATTGCTTTCCTCCGCATTCGCATCCGAAATACTTAATGAAATTTTAGGCGGATCGTTATCTTGAATTGTTAAGGTGCCGCTTGTCGGAGAACCAAGTCGGTAACGCTGGCTATTGGGGACAATAGAAATCGTGACTGTTTCGCCTGGATCTTTAACCAGGTCGTCCTTAACACCTACCGACACAATCACCTGGGAAGAGTTTTGTGCAATCTGTACGGGTGTTGATATCAAATTATAGTCCGTACCGTTCGTTGCGGTACCAGCAATCTGGATGTCTACCTGTAGGGCAGAAACGGTGGAGCCTGTTCTGCTGATCTTAAACCCATTGGGGGTAACACTGATAGAGCCTGCTAACTCAAAGAGCGAACCCTCAGGCGTAAGCGTTAAAACCGGTTCATCATCTTTCAGGGTAGCGGAGGCTGCGGCCGGTGTACCGATCTGATACGATCCGGCAATTGGCGAAGCAATGATGGTCATCGTTACGGTTTCATCGTTTTCAGGAACAGCGTCATTCACGGTTGGTACAGAAACATTAAAAGTTTCCTGCCCTTGAGAAAATTGCGCTGAACCAGGCGGCGCGGAATAGTCCTTTCCGCTGGCAGCGCTTCCGGACATCTTATAGAAGACAGTGACTCCCGATAAGTTTCCGGTTCGTCTCAACACAAAGATGAAGTTTCCCTGGCCTTCGATAAGCTCTGTAGGCGGTAACAGGGAGATCGTAAAGCTCGCATCGATCGCCAGGACCACATGGTTAAAAAACGAAAAGAACAGAACTCCTGTAATCGTGAAAAGAACCAACAGCCCGGAAATCTTCCTCATTAACATCCTCATTTGACATCCATGCTCGCACTTTGACCGGAGGAGTTATTTTCAGCCGATACACACAGAGTTGCCTCTACTTTCAAGTATCCTCCATCTTGCACCTGACTCGGTGTGCAAAGCTCGTGCCAGCGTCGGAAAGCAGGAGCTCCGAGTGGTAGGCGCCGCATCAACTTGATATGAGAGCAACAGCAATTGCTTTGAGAACAACCTCAGTTGCCTGGGAAAAAGATTCAAGTTGGGATGCGTTTCATGATACAAAGAGTGTGTGATTCGACTCGTTGCTACCTGTAACGAAAGAACCATTTCGTTTCCGCTGACTGAAGATCTCAGTGAAGTTACCGCAGGTTCCCTCCCTGAAAACGGAATTTACTTGCCGTACAAGGGAATTTCGCGCAGGCATTTTTCGGTAATCAAGAATGACCAAAGCTGGATTCTACAAGACCTCGGCAGCACGAATGGAACTTCACTGAATGGAAAAAATATTACGAAGGCTCCTCTTCACCCCGGCGATCTCATTCAAATCGGAGCCGTAACGATACGCGTAGAAGCAACCTCCGAAGAAGTACAGCAGTTTGATTCTCCGGTCGGAGAATCCACAAACACCAGGAAAACCGATAAATACGGAGAAGTTCCTTTCCGCGCAGAAGGGATTCCTTACTCTTTTCCAAATCTCGTTTTGCCGGAAGACATGATCATTGGAAAATCGGCCGTCATGATGGAAATCTACCGCAAACTTCAATCCATCGTGGATAGCGATCTGAATATCTTATTTGTAGGGGAGACCGGTACGGGAAAAGATTTTCTAGCGAGAATGGTGCATTTATCCAGCAAGCGAAGCGGACCTTTTGTCACGGTCAACTGCGCCGCCATACCTTCCGAGCTTGTTGAGGCAGAGATGTTCGGGATTGGAGAAAAAGTTGCGACCAACGTGCGTCAACGAAAGGGAAAAATCGCGGCTGCTGAGGGCGGTACTCTATTGCTGGATGAATTGAGCGCATTTCCATATGAACTGCAGGCAAAAATTTTGCGAGCCATTGAAGACAAAATGATTCATCCGGTGGGAGAAACTCGAGCCATTCCGGTTGATTTCAGGTTGATTTCCGCGACGAATGAGGACCCAAAAGATTTGATCCAAACGGGAAGGCTTCGTCAGGATTTATACCATCGCCTTGCGGCAGTCGAGTTTTACATTCCACCTCTTCGCGAAAGAAAAGAGGATTTGGAGGTTCTTATTCCGGCCATACTCAAGAGCATTGCGCAAAAGGAGAATAAGCGACTAGCCGCCATGAGCAAAAGACTCTTTGCGCTACTGTTAAACTATTCATATCCGGGCAACCTGCGGGAGTTGATGAATATCTTGAAAGCAATTGTTGCCTTTGCACATTCCGGAGAGATTCTGGACATCCATCTTGTTCCTGAAAAGCTGTTAGGCGGTAAAGGAGGCGGAGAGATTAGCGACTTTGTGGAGAGCCGTCTTCAAGAAGGTGATCTGGATCTTCGAAATACCGTAGATGAGTTTACGCGGAATTTTGTTGTTCGTGCCCTGAGAATTCATGGGGGAAATGTTCCGAGAGCCGCGAAGCAATTGAAGGTGACAACTTTCGGGTTGAGAAAGATGATGAAGCGATTGGGCATTCCGAAGGAAGGTTTGTAGTAGCGAATTCATTCGCTATTCTGCAACTAGTTTTGTGGGGCGGCCGTCCCTGGCCGCCATGGCGGGCACGGTGCCCGCCCCACGCAAGGTTATTATATGGATAAGAAAAACTCGCCGGAAGCCACCACTGTCATTCGTGGCGGAGACTCGCAAGAGAGCACCCCCCATTCGGAAGAAGTTTCGTTTCATGATTGGGATCGCTACCGGATCCTGGAATGTCTGGGTGAAGGAGGAATGGGTACTGTCTATAAGGCGTTCGACCCGGCTCTGAATCGTCACGTGGCGATCAAATTCCTGCACAGCGCGGACCCCGCTTCCCTGAAACGGTTTTTGCGCGAGTCTCGTGCTCAGGCGCAAATCGAACATGCGCATGTTTGCAAAATCTATGAGGTTGGCACTTTTGAGGGAAGACATTACATCGCAATGCAGTTTATAGCAGGCGAACGGCTGGATCAATTACGTACGAGATTAACCGTTGAGCAGAAAGCGGCAATAGGCGTTCAGCTTGCCGAGGCTTTGCAGGCCGCGCACAAGCTCGGGATCATCCACCGCGACATCAAACCTGCAAACGTCCTGGTGGAACAAACGGATCAGGGATGGTGTTCGTACATCGTGGACTTTGGGCTTGCGAGGGATACTTCGGTTCCCGGCGCCACGAAGACAGGCGTTGTCATGGGTACTCCGGAATACATGTCTCCGGAGCAAGCATGGGGGAATCCGGATGAAGTGGACCGGCGCAGCGATATATACAGCCTGGGCGCAACTTTCTATGATCTACTGACACAGCATCCTCCCTTTCAAGGAAACAACTACGAAGTTCTCCTAAAACTTTCGCAACAGGATCCGCCACCGCCGCGTAAAATCGTCGGACATCTTCCCAGAGATTTGGAGACGATTGTAATGAAGTGCCTCGAAAAAGATCCGGATAGACGTTACGATTCAGCGCGAGCGCTGGCAGATGATCTGCAACGCTATTTGAATGGAGAGCCTATCCTGGCGCGCCCTGCCGGGACCATTCATCGCTTGATCAAAAAAGCTAAAAAACATAGAAACGTTGCCGCCATCGTGGCGCTCTCCGCTTTCGTAACGCTCATCCTTGGGGGAATTGGACTCTACTCGTGGTGGGTTTCCGGTAAAGAGTTGGAACTTACGCGGCAAATTGCTGAAACAGTGGAAGGCATGGAATGGCAAATGCGGGTTGAGCATACAACACCACTGCATGACATCAGAAATGCGAAGTCAAAGATCCGGATCCGAATGCAAGAAATTGAAAAGAATTTCTTGCACACGGGGAAAATTGGACATGGCCCCGCGAATTATGCGCTTGGCCGCGGGTTCATTGCATTGGAAGATTTTGATCAGGCCAGGACTCACTTACAAGAGGCCTGGAAAAGTGGTTATACGCGTCCGGAAGTTGCCTATGCTCTCGGCTTTACAATCGGGATGGTTTATCAAAAGGAGTTAAATTCCTTAACAAGAATGGAAGAGGGGCCAAGGAAGGAGCAAAAGCTGGCTGAGATCCGAAAGAGATATCGCGAACCCGCATTGAGGTACCTGAAGTTAGGCCAGGGAGCGGCGAGTTCGGCCCCCGAATATGCGCAAGCACTGATCTCATTCTATGAGGAGAATTATGAACAGGCCTTAAAACAATGCGATGCTGCATTGATTCGAGCGCCCTGGTTTTATGAAGCAAAAATTCTGGAAGGAAATATTTACTTCGCTATGGCCGCAAAGAGTATTCATCACAATACGGACCAGGGGATCGATCTTTACCAGAAGGCTCAAGAAGCATTTCGTCAAGCGAGCATCATCGGGGCCAGCGATCCGGAGGGATACGTTCATTTATGTGAGGTTGGGCGCAAGATCATGATTTCGATTTTCTACAACAAAGGCGGGGATATGACCTCGCAATGGCAGCAAATGCTTGCGTCCTGTAATCAAGCCCTGGAAGTAGATCCTGAAAATCCGATTGCGCATGCGAGTTTTTCCGGCGCTCATGCAGAGTGGGCCTTTTATCAAGGTTATGTCGGACAAGATCCTCGTCCCGCCCTTCAAAAAGCAGTTGCGTCCGCAAAAAAGGCGGTCGATTTGGACCCTCATGATCCTAGCTTACAGGCAGCACTCGGAGATGCCTATCTCTACTTCATGGGAGATGCCTGGCCGCGTGGCATTCCTTTACAAGATGCGGCAAAGCTTGCGATTCAAAGCTACCAAAAAGCGGTTCGGCTTGATCCCCTCGAAGGCAACTACAACAACCTTGGTTATTCGTACTGGTATAAAGCTCTGGATCAGATCGACCGGGGTCTGAATCCAATGCGCGCTTTATCAGAATCCATCGAAAGTTACCGTACAGAATTAAGGAATTATCCTTTGGCAATTACTACCTACGGAAATCTGATCAACGCCTTAGCAACGAAAGCTGAATATGAACTTGATCATGGAATAGATCCTAGAAACACAATAAATGAGGCGCTGAACGTTTATCAAAGTTGCATCAAAATAAATTCTCAGCCGGCTTTTGCTATTCGAAACATGGCAGGCGCTCTTGTGATACGCGGACGATTTGCAATGATGCACGACCAGGATCCGGGATCAGACTTCCGGGAGGCGATCAAACTTGCGGAACGTGCTCATCAGAACAATCCCGCTATCGCATCTATGTTTTATTCGGGAGTGGCTTATCGCTATCAAGCAAAATATGAACGCCAACGTGGAATGGATTCAGCATCTTCCCTGCGCAACGCAATTGAAAAATTGGAAAACCTGGCAGCCAAGAAAATTGAATATGCGCCTTTTTACTCGGAGCTCGCGGAGGCCTGGATGGAACAAGCCAGGATCGATCTTACAAAGAACCGAAACGCTAAAAAGAATCTGGCGTTCAGGAATGCGGGAAAATACTTGAACCAGGCTATATCCATCAATCCAACTTACAGCCATGCATTCGCCGCGAAAGGGAAACTCTCTCTGCTGATGGCCGGCGCATCAAATCAGGAAGCTCTCAAGGAAGCCGAACAACAGTTACGGTCGGCGATTCGCCTGAAACCCGATCATGCCGTAGCTCATTGCACGCTTGCAATCGTTACGATGCATGATTCGGAGATGTTGATCGACGCAGAAAAACTCGCGCAGAAATGCTTCGATCTGAACGGATTTCTTCAGCAAGAATACGCAGACGATGTAAAGCAACTCAGGTTGCTGAAAAAACAATCGTAGTTGCCGAAGTTTCGATCTTCAAACACGTTCCTCGACTAACGGGCTGAGTTCAATCGGTGGCAAAGAGCTTGCTCTGGATCAGCTTGAAAACTGATTTGGATAGGAGGTAACGTTCCATGAAAAGATTTCTTTCCGTGTTGTTTATTCTTAGTTTTATCGGATTTTGCGAAGCACTGGCTCAGCCCGATCTCACTTTTGTGGGGACAACGCCTCTGATCAGCACCCAGGCCGGCAAGATCATAATTGATCTCAGGGTTATCAACATCGGTTCTTCAAGTTCCAATGAATGTAAGGGAAACATCCTTGTAGATGGAGCATTGAATCAAGCTTTTCTTATACCGACCCTTGCCGCAGCTAGTTCTCCTCCTACTTCTGCCAACCAAAAACAATTTAATTTCACGATCCCAAGCGTTCCCGGTCCGCACACAGTGGAAATCAGGCTGGATGTTAATAATCAAAATAGTGAATCAAACGAAGCAAATAACACGGCGTCTCGCAACGTAACAGTTCCTCAGTCTTTCTCGCTCACCGTAACAACGCAGCGCTTCGGTTCCGGAAATGTTGTCGGAAAATTGTCTGATGGCACTACTGTCATAACATGTGCAATTCAGCCTCCGGCTACGTGTACGCAACCAGTGTCCCAGAACAGTACTGTTACCCTTACCGCGACGCCCGCCACTGGCCATACCTTCTTCGGTTGGAGAGGCGGGACCGGTTCAGCGGCCGCCTGCAGCGGTACGGCACCATGCGAGTTTACTATGACCGCAAATTCGGAAATCTCTGCCACGTTCGAGCCGCCTTCCATACTGTTATTGCGCGTGACAGGACCGGGAAAAGCTACCTTTCTAAACGCCAACGGTTCTTTGCTAACAGTGGAGAGCGGATTTACCAGTGCACAACCTTTTCTTCCAAATTCGCAGGTTACTTTGAATGCTCTTCCAGCATCAGGATCGAATTTCTCCGGCTGGACCGTACTGTCCGGATCTCCTGCCGGAGCAATGTGTAATTTGAACGCCACACCTTGCTCTTTCATTATTGACAAACGCATATTGGTTGAGGCGAAGTTTAACACTCCACCGCCTCCGCCACCTCCGCCGCAAGTGACAATCTCCGTGACCAAAAGCGGATCCGGCACAGGTACAGTGACGGACAGTCAGGGCATGAACTGCGGCGCCGACTGCGCTTCTTCAGTCAGTGCAGGCACGACCATCACGCTGAAGGCTCTGCCGTCATCGAACTCGACTTTTAAGAACTGGTCCAATGGAACAGGCTCAGCAACAGCTTGCAATAACTCTACCTCGGCGATATGCCGTTTCACGCTTTCTGAAAACTCCGCCATCCGGGCCAATTTCGATCTGACCCAATGAACGGCGCGGTTCGACCCTTCAGATTAATCAGTGAAGAATCGTGATTGGCGAATCCAAACCGCTCTCTTCAGCGCGAAAAGGCCGCCGATTGTGAGCAACTCAGGTTGCTGAAAAACAATCCTGGTTGCCGGAGTTTCGATTCTGCCATATCTGACTCGACTACCATTCTGAGTCCTGCTGACGGCACAGAAATTGCTCTTCCGGTTGTGTGAAGATTGCAATAACGGAGAAAAAGCTTATGAAATCCAGATCCCTTCTTGTACTTCTCTTGTGCTGTTTCGTGTTGTTCGTTTCTGATATTGTTTTCGCACAGGGTCTGACACTCTCGATTAACGATGTGACCACCACCGATGGAACTGGCGGAAGCAACATCGCTACTTTTACGATTACACGGTCGGGCACCGGCTCCAATTCCTCCGTTCAATACAGCACATCGAACGGAACGGCTACCGGAGGCGGCGGCA
>CAZDDB010000062.1:0-14840 GCA_964504105.1 uncultured Acidobacteriota bacterium | reverse complement strand
TGGACGAGTATGAACAACAGGGATTTCATATCGTAGAATTTTCTGATTTGCGCTTTTATATTCGCGTGTATAGTTTTTTTGTCCGCCGACCTTTTGTCTTGCGTATCAAAATGGATAGCGCGGGCAATGTTCTGGAAAGCCGTTTCGCGCGAAGTTAAGCCGCGAAGTTAAGCAAGGAAGCACGAAGCGGTTTGTAGCGCCGGCGTCCCGCCGGCCTGAGAATAAAGTGCACTCTGTTTACCAGGCCGGCGAGACGCCGGCGTTACAAACCCATTACGAGCACTACAGATGAAGACAGATATTAAAATCAGGGAGTTGAGCACACTGGAGGAGTTTCAGCGGTGCGTGGAGATTCAGAAGGAAGTGTGGGGATTTGATGATCCCTATGACATTGTGCCGCTGCCGCTGTTGATGGTTTCACAGCGGATGGGCGGTGTTGTGCTGGGCGCGTTTCAAGGGGATCGCATGATCGGATTCGTGTACAGCTTGCCTGGAGTGCATCATGGCCTCAGCGCGCAGTGGTCGCACATGCTCGCCGTGGTGCCGGAGCTCCGAAATTCCGATATTGGATACAGGCTCAAGATGGCACAGTACGCAATGTCGCAGAAACTGGGGAACGCGTTTCTGGAATGGACTTTTGACCCGTTGGAAAGCCGCAACGCCTATTTCAATCTGAACAAGCTGGGATGCATTTCAAAGGAATATGAGATCAACATTTACGGCGAGACGTCCAGTCCCCTGCATGGCGGAATGCCCACGGACCGCTTAATCGCACACTGGCAAATTCCGTTGCCGGCAAAAACAATTCTTCAATGGAACGACATTCCGCAAGCGCCTGCCCTCGTCACGGTATCGAGCGCATGGAAGGCGGATCTGCGCCTAGTAGAGGCGGTAATACTGAATTCCCGTGAACCCCATCTCTTCTTAGAGATTCCGGTGGATATCCAGAGGCTGCGCGCGGAATCCAAAGAGGCTGCGCTTGAGTGGCGGCTCAGGACGCGCGAAGTCTTTGTTCATTACCTGGCAAACGGTTACATTGGATATTCCTTCTTGCGCCGGCAGAACTCCCGCAGATTCGACAGGCGCAGACCTCCCGCAGCTTCTATGTGCTGAAGAAGATGTAGTTGACCGTTTGTAGTGCCGCTTCCAGCGGGCTCTGGCCGGCGGGACGCCGGCGTTACAGATATACTTGCAGAAGCTGATCGCTGATGTAGAAGACGAGAATTCCTGCAAAGAAGGCCAACGAATACCGCAGACCTTTTGACTCATTGATGATCGGAACAAGATCGGTAGCGGCGATGTAGAACGTTACGCCGGCAGAGAAGGGGAGCGAGTAAGTGACAGTCTGTGTAAAAATGGAAATGAGAAGCGCCCCGAGGATTGTGCTGAGCGCCAGAATCACTGAAGCGAGAACGGCTGTCCGGTGGCTTCGACCACTGGCGAGCATGATCGAGGAGATGGTGAATCCCTCGGGCAATTTGTGCAGCACTACAGCGCCGAAGATCAGCAAACCAAGAGCAGGAGAAATCAAAAACCCGGATCCGATCGAAATTCCGTCAAACAGCGTATGAATGCTGAGTCCGAAGATCGAGGAATAGCCGGCCAGTGGATTCACCATGGCTTCGGAGTGCGTTTCTTCGCCAAAGTGAAAATGCGGAACGATCGTATGTTCGAAAAAGTGAATGGTGAGATAACCAGCAAGAAAGAAAATGGGCGCGTTTTGAGTCAGTTTCAGACTGGCAGGGATCATGGCAAGCGCCGCTGCGCCCAGCATGAAACCGGCGCCAAACGAAATCGAAAGTCTCAGCACATGGTGATCGGTTGTCCGCCTGATCAGAACGAGCAGGCCGCCTACCACAGTAGCGGAAGCGGCGATCATTACAGCGACGGCAGATAACCAGGTCAATTGCATCGGAGCATCTTACCATAGGAGCCTCCACCACTTGAATTGCGCTTCTGCCTGCGCATAGAACCAGGGCTCGCCATTCAAAATGCGGCATCCAAGTGACTTCGCTTTTTTCAGCAACACCGTTTCTGCCGGACGATAAATCAGATCGACAACTGTTGTTCCGGGTTGCAGAAGTTCAGGATCAACCGGACAATCTCCTTCCCGCATTCCAACGGAAGTTGCCTGAAACAATAAATCGTAATCGTATTTGCCGAACTCGTTCAGCAACCCGCTTTCGCCTCCGCATTCCGATGCGAGGCTTCGGGCCTTCTCCGGAGTTCGGTTTAGAATGACCAGATTTCGGCAACGCCCCGCGATCACGGAGGCAATGGCCCGCGCTGATCCCCCGGCGCCAAGAATCAACACACGCCTTGACTCCAGCGGCACGGAAATCTGTCTCAAGACTTCTTCCACTCCAATCACATCCGTGTTGATGCCGTGCCACTCCCCGTCTTTGGTACACAATGTATTACAGGAGCGTAACCGTTCTACTTCAGGTGACCGGTGGCTCAGGAACGGCAGCACAGCTTCCTTATGAGGATGCGTGATGCTCAGTCCGCAAATTCCAAACTGTGGAGCGTGGTGAAGAAGGGAACCCACGTCCTTACAGGGGAAGGGCAAGTAGATCCACGGCAAATGGTCATCTGAGAATTCTTGATTGTGAAACACCGGGGAAAGGCTGTGAGAAACAGGATCCCCTGCAATGCCAAACACTGCAGGCTCATCTGCGAATCGACGGATGCGATAGAGCCCGATCAGATCCTGGAGCGTGAATTGTCCGTCTCCTGTTGCGCGGCCCTGTTGCGAAGCATAGATCCACGGGGCCCCTCTAAAAACGGAGAGAATCCTGCTGAAGGCGCCTCCTTCACCCGTTGCGAAACAGAGAGCATTCTGAGAATGTCTGCGGTTGATCGCAAGCAATGCGGCGATCTTTTCGTAATCAAAGGTATGCATCGCAATCTTGGTGAGATGATTGCCGGACAGTTGTTTCCAGTACTCATCAGGATCAGCTTCCTCCGCATGTTTCGAAACAATCGTGCGCCCCTTCCAGCCGGGTGGAGGGGACGCCCCGGCAACATCCAGATAGTCTGCAAACGGAACTGCGTTTTGCAATAAGTCCGGGGCTCCATGCGAAGCGAAGAGAAGCGGCTTACTTGTTGCTTTCCGAATCGTCGTTAGATCCGGATCTGAAGAAAGGTCGAGACGGATTTCAAACAGATCTGCCTCATGAGCGGATTGTATCGAGTTACAGATGTCCCCGGTGGTTCCGAACAGAGACAGACAAATGCGCGGCCGGCTCATCAGCAGACCAGAACAAGCGCGCAAAGAATCGCGAGGCCGGCAACGGCCAGCGCAACATCGCGCAGAGCGAAGCGGGGCTGCAAGTAAGACGTTCGCGTTGCTGCATGCGCAAAACCTCTGGATTCAAGGGCCATTGCCATGATGTCGGCGTTCCGGATGCTGTACGAAATCAGCACTCCAAAAATCGGAACATATTGTTTCGCTTTTGCAATGATTCCGCCGGATTCAAGATCCACCCCTCTGGATTTCTGTGCGTCAACAATGAACTGCAGGTTCTGATAAAAGAGAGGCACAAGACGAAACCCCAGGGAAAGCGCAAAAGCCCCCTTGTAAGGGACCCCGAGGCGGGTCAGCGCCAGTGTAAATTCTTCGATGCGGGTTGTCGTGACAAACAACAATCCTGCAATCACAAAACAATCGATTCGTGTTGCCAGCATTGCCGCGGTTGAATAGGTCCAGGGATCTCCCCGCAATCGTGGAATAAAGATCCAGATTAGAAACGTGAAGATCCAGAAAAGAACAAGCATTTTCCAGAAGGTTTTGAGATTCCCTGCGCCATTTGCAGCCAGCAGGAATCCCACATAGAGAACCAATAGAACCAGAATGCCCGGAAGCCCCGGCGCAAGGAATGAGATCGTGATCAGCAGGAACAACAGGAGCAGTTTTGTAACGGGATGCAGGGAATGAAAGCTGGTATTTGCAGGCAGGTAAAGATACATGGAATCAAGGATTGCGGGGCAAAAGGCTGCTGCCAAGAAGAGATTCGACGTCCAGCACAAGACAGAGATCTTCGCGGTGCCGCACAACTGCGATCACAAAACTTGTGTCACCGGTGGCTGCCGGAGGTTCCTGGATGTCTTGAACGGGAACTGGAAAGACGCGCAGGACGTGATCTACTGCGAGTCCGGCAAGGCTTTTGCGGACGCGAAGCACCAGAATCTGTTTTGGCGAACCTTCCGGCGATGGCTGGATGTGTTTCCGCAGATCGACCACCGGAACAAGCTGTCCGCGCAGGTCGATGACTCCGTCCACATTATGGGGAACATTGAGGAGAGGAGTTACCTTTTGATAAGGGACAATTTCCTGGACGCGCTGGATCGGCACCGCAAAATTCTGTCCACAGGCGCGGAAGACCACAAAGTGAAGAGTGGCTTCTTCCGCCGGCGCCGGAGTTGGTTGCGGAAACAGCATGCTGCGATGTTAGTTGAAAACGATATACAACGTCAAACCGGACGCGCACGCGTTTTGTGGTGAAACTCCTTTTGCGGTATTCTTGCGCGTATGCCGGGTGGAATCGATCGTTTTTGGCAGCGCTACTCTGTGACGTTTGAGTCTCCTGATCTCCGTCAGCTTCAGCGAGTGGCCTTCGCTTATTCGCATCTTCCGTATGAGAATGTCACCAAAATTCTGAAAGAAGTGCGGAGCGCGGGTAGCGAGGCGAAATTGCGCGGACCGGACGAGGTGCTGGAAGACCACCTGCGGTGGGGCACCGGCGGAACGTGTTTTTCCCTTTGCAACACGCTGCGAGAGCTGCTGGACCAGTCTGGTTTTGATTGCTTGATTGCGATGGGAGACATGCATTACGGCGCAAACATTCACTGCGCCATTGTCGTCCGCTTTGCGGAAGCGAAGTTCCTGCTCGATCCCGGCTATCTACTCCACGATCCGGTGCGTTTACCTCAAACCGGGTCCGATGTTACGCACCGCACCTCCATGAATACGATTCTGCTGCGCGGTGAAGCGGAAGGAATTGTTTCACTTTATACGCTGGAGTCCGGGCAGCTGAGATGGCGTTACCGTCTTCGTTGTTCGCCCGTTCCAATGGAGGAATTTGTTCGGCACTGGACCCATTCATTCTCACTCAACTCCATGGAAAACGTGATGCTTTCGCGGTTGGATGATTCAGGAAGGCTCTACTTCCGCCAGAATCGCCTGGACCTGGTGAGCCATTCCCATCGCGAAAAACGGAGAGTGTCGGCATCCGATTCTGCTGAGTTGGCCGCTGTCTTTGGCGTTCCCGCCGATCTGATCCTGCAGGCGCAGAAAGCGCTTGCGGGCCGCCGTTAACCATGGCACATACCGTTCCTCCCGTTCCTGTAAAACTGTTTGTCATTACACTGCATCGTGATCCGGAACCGCTTGCCGGCGCCATCGCTCTTCTTCAGGAACAATGGGGCACTGCGGACTTTGTCAGCGAGGATTTTGCTTTTGACTTCACAAATTATTACGAAGCGGAGATGGGAAAGAACCTGTCGCGCCGTATTTATTCATTCGAGAGATTGATTACGCCGGATCAGCTTGTCGAAGCGAAACTCTTCTGCAATCAGGTAGAGGAAAAGTGTCGCGGCGATTCAGGGCGCACCATCAATCTGGACCCCGGAACGATCGACAATTTCAAGCTGGTTCTTGCTTCGGCAAAATTTGGGGGACAGAAGATCTATCTTCGCGACGGAATCTATGCAGACATGACTCTGGTGATGAACAAAAAGCAATGGGAATCGTTTGTCTGGGGGTTCCCCGATTTCAAATCGCGCCGCTATGATACGGTCCTGAGCAAAATTCGGGAGATTTACAAGCGTCAGGCCGCTTTCTTGAACAGCGCAGAAAGCAGATAGATCGCCGCTGCGATCGCGGTAACCCAGAATGCCAGGACAACAAACTTGATAAACAGGAGCTTGGCGATGCTCAGCACAAACAAGAACGCAATCAGCAAGAGAAAAGCCCGAAGCAAAACTTTCATCGTTTTCTAACCTCTATATTAGATAAAACGTCAGATTTTGAAAAAAGTTTCCGCATGTTCACATCTTGAGGGTCCGCCCACGGGTCAGGGACGTGATTTGCCGGTACAGTTCCCGCACCTCGGGAATCTGCGGAGCTTCGTGGTACAGGACGGTGATCTCGCGCACGGCGCGGCCGAAATGCCCGGTCTTCAGTGCGATCTGGACGAGCGACATGCACCGCGTATACGAATGGGGATGAATCGACTCCGCGCGGTCACACAGATCGAAAGCCTTTTCCGGTTGGCCCATCTCATAATAGCAGTACCCCAGCAGGAAGACGGATGCGGAATGGTCCGGTTTCGCCTGGAGCAGTTCCTCAAATTGTAAACTTGCATCCCGGAATTTCCGCTCTTTGAATAACCGGACCGCTTCCAGGTAGGTCTCTTCCATTCCTCCGGACAATGGCACAGAGGTCTGTTTCAGATTTCCGAAATCCAGACGCTCCGGTTCTTCCAAGCTTGCGAGCGCGCGTAATTGCGCATCTGGAACCTGGGCCGCTGTGCGCTGCCCCCAGAGAACGGCAGATAACACAAGGAAGGAAATCGCTGCCGCGATCGAAGTATACTGGATCCAGTTTCGCAAAGGCGCCGGTTTAAATTCGAGTGCCTGTCCCTGTTCCAGATTCTTAAGCCACGAGCCTTCCTCTTTGCAGAGCGGACACTCCTCAAGATGCATCCGGATGCGCCCTGCCCGATCCGCCGGAATCAACGGGCGGTTAAACATGTAAGTGTCGATCGCTTCGCTGGAGGGACATTCGGCGAATGGAACCATCGCTTGCGCCGTTTTGAATTCCCCAATCTTTTCCAGGTCTCCCAAAAACTGTGTGCAACAGGCGCAACGGTCCAAGTGCATTTTCAACTTCGTTGCCATTTCCGAATCGAGATCCTGTTCCTGATACATCCCGATCAGGATGGCGCGAGCTTCCTCAAAGCTGCTGCCCGGATGCAGCAGGTTGTAGAAATCGCGATCGATGCAAGTGATCGTTGTCTGTTTCATAAAGTCAGGATACTTTCCATGAGTTTAGTTGTCCTCAAAAATCAAAAACTTCCGTGATTCCCTGATCCCGCAAGATCGCAGCGAGGAGTCGTTTCCCTTTATGGATCTTGGTGGATACCGTGTTGAGTGGAAGCTGCAATCTGCCGGCGATCTCAGCGTAGCTGAGATCTTCCAGCACGCGTAGCCGTAATGCCTCGCGGTACGCATCCGGGAGCCGGTTGATCAGTTCTGCCAGGATTTGCCGCGTTTCTTTGATGGAGTATGTGTACTCCGGGTTCGAACGGACACCGTCCGCTATGTCCTGAGGCTCGGAGATCGTCCGGTAAATCTTCCCTCGCTTTAGCGTGTTTTCACGCCGGAATTTTTGTAGCACAGTGATCCGCGCGACTTGATAGACATACGTGCTGAGCTGCGCCTCGCCACGGAATGCATTTTGTCCGGAAATGAGCTGGAGATAGATCTCATGCAGCATGTCCTCCCGGTCCTCGGAATTGGGAAGCGCTCTTCGCAGCAGTCCGTTCACGGAACGCGATTCTTTCAGGTAGCGGACAAATAGCTCTTCTCCGGCAACACGATCCCCTTCACGCGCCCGCCGCAACAGATTACTTTCATCGTTCATTGAATCTTCAAATTACTTCAAATTGTATAATGAAACCCGCCCGTCTGCGCGCGTAGTCCTGTAGCGCGGGCGTCCCACCCGTACGACTGTAGAAGCGCGTGCCATGCGCCCCTACAGCAATTGATTCAGCAGCTCCCACGCGCGGGCGGTGTGACGTTGTTCCGTACTGAGGTTGCCGATCGCCAGGCGCAACGTGGTTTTGCCGTTGAGCTTGGTGTGCGACAGATACGCTTCTCCTGTCTGATTTACCGCATTCATCAATCTCAGATTGAGCTCGTTCAACGCGTCTTCTCCATGTCCTTGGGGACACGCACGGAAACACACGAGCGAAAAGGGAACGGGCGCCATCAGCTCAAAATCTCTCGATTGCTTCACCCATCCGGCAAACTCCTGTGCCAGACGGATATGTTTCCGGATCGCCTCTTGAAGTCCCTCCACGCCGAACATGCGGATTACCATCCATAGTTTGAGCGAACGGAAACGTCGTCCCAATTGAATGCCGTAATCCATGTGGTTCCGGACTTCATCGGTTCCTGTGCGCAGATATTCGGGCACAAGGCTGAAGGCCTGCGCCAGAATTTCCGGACGCTTCGTGTAAAACGCAGTGCAGTCAAACGGAACAAAGAGCCATTTGTGCGGATTGAGCAACAATGAATCGGCGCGATCAGAGCCTTCCAGAATGTACTGCATTTCCGGCAGAATGGCGGCAGCGCCTCCATAGGCTGCATCCACATGTAACCAGATGCCGTATTTGCTGCATACATCCGCGATTGCGGGGACCGGATCGATACTGGAAGTGGACGTTGTTCCTACGGTTGCGACAACGCAGACGGGACGCCATCCCGCGCGCAGATCCTCTTGAATCGCAGTCTCCAGAGCTTCCGGAAGCATCCGGAAAGCCGAATCGGTAGCGATGGTGCGCACACCTTCCTGTCCCAATCCCAAAACAATCGCCCCTTTTTCGATGGAGCTGTGCGCCTGTTCGGAAGCGTATACGCGAAGCCGCGGCAAATCGCCGCGACCTGCCATTCCCCGTTGCCGGATCCCGAGCTGCAGCGATTCGCGCGCCGCAGCCATCGCGCAAAGCGAGCCCACCGATGCCGTGTCCATCATCACCCCGAACCATCCCTGCGGCAATCCCAGCATCTGACGCAGCCAGTCTAACGTGACTTCTTCTAATTCTGTAGAAGCTGGGCCCGTCTTCCACAGCATTCCGTTGATATTCAGGGCGGCCGACAGCGTTTCACCAAGGATGCCGGGCGCCGATCCGGTGATGGCGAAGTACGCAAAGAATGCAGGATGGTTCCAGTGAGTTACCCCTGGAAGCAGAATTTGTTCGAAGTCGCGGAAGATAGCGTCAAACGGTTCGGCGGTTTGCGGTGGATGTGCCGGAAGAGCGCTGCGGATCTCTCCCGGTTTTACCCGCGAGAGCACCGGGTATTTCTCGCTCCCTTTCAGATACTCCCCGATCCATTCGTTCAATCTCTTTGCGGCTTTTCCATATTCATCCATAAACCCTGGCGCCTCTTCGTGTGTTCGTGTCTTTCTGGCTACCTCACACTGGGAGCGAACAAAACACCATTCATAAAGAGGCGGGACAGTCCTTCCCAGTACGCGCGGAAGTTCGGATCCTCCGCAAACAAAATGACGTGTCCTTCTCCCACCGATTCTTCCGTCAAATAGGCTTTCTTTTCCAATCGCTTTTTTGTGATGTCCCAGAATAGCCCGGCCATTTTCAAGCGGTCCGCCTCCACATATGATGCGGCGGCTTTCATTCCGGGAGGCGTGACAAGAACATTGGAAGAATTTACAAACACCGGGATCTCATCCGAATCATAGCCGAATGTCAGAAAATGTTTCCTGTAGAGTTTTACACGCGCGATTGACCCGATCACAAAGTCAGGAGACTCGGTTGCCTTTTCCTCTTCTTGATCGTCCTTTTTTTCCGGATCTTTTTCCGGCGCAACCTCAGTAGAATCCTTCAAATAGCGCTTGATTCGTTTCATTTTTGAAACTTTCCCGCTGTCAATTAAAGCTTTGGATGCATCTTGTAATGCGATCAACGTACCGCCGCCCTGCACCCATTTCAGAAGATTTTCCAGCCGTGAAGAATCCAGCACATCCCCGTATGTGTACCAGCCATCGGTTGGCATGATGATGACGCTATACGGTTTCAGATCGGCTTCATCCAGCGAAAAGGTTTGGAGCGCGGTGTAGCTCAAGTGATAACGTTGATCGAAAAGATAGGCGATGGCTCCATACGAATTCGCATCTGTCGGCACATCGGTGAGGACCGCGACTTTTGGCTTTTTCAGGAAGGCGATGTCATCGCTCCCCAGGTCGGGTCCTTCTTCAGTCCATCCTGTATCCGTAGAATCGAAGGCAACTCCTGTTCGTTGGGATACACCGGCAAGAATTTGCTGTAGCTCTTTCGGATTGTCCTTGACCTTGATGATAAAAGTTCCTGCCCGGTAGTTTTTTCCGCTCAGTGTAAAGGGCTTGGCGGAAAAGTAGATTCGAGTGTCCCGGCTTAAAAGATCGATGACTGCAGTGAGGTCCTGATTTGTGTCGTAATCCAGAAGATACGCGTAGGTTGCAGACCGCACAGGCGGCTGCACAGGAGGCACCTGTTGGAGGAGGGCTGCATCTGAGGGTGGCAATTCCGGGGACCAGGCACCATCCAATCCGTACGCAAGCGGAAGAGACCATGCGGTTATGTCATAGATTTCGGAAGGTTCATCTTCTTCTTTGCGCTTCTTCTCGGCCTCCAGAAAATTCTGATCGAACGGTTGCTCTTTTTCAAACGTGATCTGAATCAATCGTTTCAACGGCTGGTCCATCGCGATGATGTAATCCCCTCTCTTGAAGTTTCTCGTTTCAGTCCTGTCGCTCGATTGTACCCGCACAGTCTTTGAAAAATCAGACTGTGCCTGCCGCACTTCGATCCCCTGCCAGAGCAGCTTCTCGATGAGGAAATCAGTTTCGAGCGGATCATACGCACGGCTGAGGATGTATTGTTTCACCGGTCCCGTCTTTCCTTCCTGGATTGCAGAGAAACGGAAGTCGTAGAAGTCCTGCAGTTTTTCTTGCCGGTTTGCGGACGCCATCCTGCAGGTTGCCAGCGAAGAAAGGAAGTGGTGCCAGATTGCATCCTGATAGTGAACGGTCACTTCATCGTTTCTTCGCACGACAAGCCCGCGTACGCTGCCCTGTTCAAAGGTGCCGGCCAACGCGCCGTTGTATGTGGGCCAGCTGTCTCCGTATCCCGGATACCAGAAATCGTATCCTTCGGATGTAAAGTATTCGATTCCGTTGCGGTCAAATTCGGAAGCCACAGCCTTTCCCAGGATTTTCCACCATCCCGGAAGGGTTTTGGGAATGCTGGGATTTTGCGGCGATCCCGGAGGAGGGAAGAAGTAGGACCGGTTGGAGCCCATTTCGTGCGCGTCGATATACACCTGAGGCTGGAACTGCCGGTAAGCCTGAATGCGCGCCCGCGTCTCTTGCTGACTGAGTACAGTCCAGTCACGGTTCATGTCAAACAGATAATGGTTCGTGCGTCCGCCCGGCCAGTTTTGATTATGTTCGGCTGCATTGCGGTCCGGGTTGGGAGTCACGCCGCTTCGGGACGTAAAGTGGTTGATAAACCGCTCGCGTCCATCCGGGTTTTGCATCGGATCGATCACGATCACGCAGTTGTGCAGGATCTCCTGAGTTTCTACATCATTCGAAGCAAGCAAATAGTAGATCATCGCGAGAGCCGCCTCGACCCCCGAATGCTCGTCTCCGTGAACGCTATAGCTGAGTCCCACAAAAACGGGATTGTTCGCGATGATGGTCCCGGCTTCTCCGGCGCTGAGACTGCGTGGGTCGGAGAGTCTCAGGTTCGCTTGGCGCAATTCTTCGAGTCGCGTCATGTTTTCCGAAGAGCTGAGAATGACGTAGTAGAGGGATCTGTGTTCGTAAGTTTCTCCGATTTTACGCACCTGGATCTTCGAAGAACTTTTTGATAGCGCTTCGATGTACTTTTCCATCTCGCTGTGACGGGTAATGCGCTCTCCGAAGTCATAGCCCAGGACCGACTGGATGGTAGGGACCGAAGAATCAAATTGTTTCCCGGTGCGTTGTAAAACCGGGGTTGAGTCCGCAAATAGCAGAAAAGGGAAGACCAGGAAAATCAAAATCAGAAGGATCGATCGATGGCGCATGTCCGCTCTCCTCAGATTACAAAGCCTTCATTCAACCACAAAGTGGGTGTAGTTGGTAGCGCGGGCGGGACGCCCGGGACGCCCGGCGTCACGCCCGCCGAGCAAAGGCTTGCATGTAATCTTCAGTATGCGAGCGGTAGTGAGCATGACAGATTTCACGCTGGCTTCTGCTCGCGTATTGTTGACCTGTTGCACTGCAAAATCTGGCCGGCGGGACGCCGGCGCTACAAATTACTTTGCGAAGTAGCCGTTTCTGTAACGAAGTGTCGTGCCCTTTCGTTTGCTGGTGATCCTGATCGTTCGCCAGGAACCGTCTGTCTTGCGGTTTGTGGACCGGTACGCCATCGAATATTGACTCTTAACAAAGCTGCGGATCAGCTCGCGCATCCGGTCGACATCTTTCAAGCTCTTGGGAAAGAAGGCATATCCTGCGGTCTGGTCCGCCATCTTCTGCAAGACATCCTGGCCCTTCTGTGCCACCGTGACTGTTCTGTAGAGCCCGACCATGCGGTCTGTTGCCACAGTGCCGAGCACAACCACGGTTAGTTCCGGCGAGGCTTTCATTTTCTCTAAAACATCATCGATCCTGCGGTTGCTTGTATTGTCCATACCGTCGGAACAAACGACAAGAACCTTTCTTCCGGATTCAGCGTTCAGTTGATCGATCGTGGTCATCATCGCATCGAAAAGTGCGGTTGGGCCAAACCGGACCCTTGTTGCGCGCATGGTATCACCGATCATTTTATGATCCAGTGTCAAAGGTGTAACCTTCGGCGCATCATCAAAACTCACCGCCATCATTTTATCCAGCGGTCCGAGCTCATTCAGCAGGATCAAACCTGATTCCCGCGCCATGTCAATTTTCATCAGCCCTTCGATTTCGTCTACCATGCTTCCGCTGTTATCGATCATGAAGGCAAGATTGAGGGGCACTTCACCCTTTTCTCCAGCGAAATTATCAAACCGTGTAATCTCCTGAAGGACACCATCTTCCTCCAAAGAGATCTCGCTGCTCCGTAGGTTCGTGATGAAGTTGCCGTCCCCGTTGGTCGCAGTCATCGTAAGATCTACAAGATCTACTTCGACGCGCTCCTCCAGAAGCGTTTTTGTTTGCGGTGACTGGGAATGCGCATCCGGATTCGGGATCAGTGCGAACAGAAGGAGAAGAAGCGGAGTCTTACAGAAGCGGAGCATCGGTTTCATCAAGATAGAATAATACGCAAACTTCTTTGATCCGGCCAATTCGCCCGGTTTGGTGTACAATTTCTGGAAACGGGGGACACGGATGCAGGATTCCCGTGAAATGGATCGTCCGGGTACTGAAGAATCAGCCGTAGGGCGCACGATCCACAATCGCTATCGGATTCTGAGCAAAATCGGCGAAGGTGGCTTTGCCGTAACCTATCTTGCAGAAGATCTTCGCACGCAGGGAAAGTGCGTGCTCAAAGAACTCTCCTGGAAATGGGTCGATGACCTCAAGACGATCGAGTTGTTCGAACGCGAAGCCAGAGTGCTTGCAAATCTCGACCATCCCGGGGTCCCGAGGTTCATTGAGTTTTTCACCGTTCGCGACGCATCGGAAACCAGAATCTATCTGGTTCAGGAGTATATTGACGCAGAGAATCTCCGGGATCTGGTGCAGCAGGGAAAGCACTTCACGGAAAAAGAGACTCTGGAAATTGCACTTCATGCTTCTAATATATTAGAATATTTGCATCGCTTCTCCCCTCCGATCATTCACAGGGATATCAAACCGAGCAACTTGCTGATATCCCCGAACGGTGACATCCATTTGATCGATTTTGGCGCGGTCCGTGACAAAGTTCTGCACGATCAGAAAGCGGAAGGCGGGCAGATGACGATCATCGGCACATATGGATACATGCCGTTTGAGCAGTATCAGGGACGCGCTGTCCCGGCCTCCGACATTTTCGCGCTTGGGGCGACGCTGATCTATCTTTTATCGCACAAGGAGCCTCACGAGATCGATTCTTCCGGCATCCGGCTCGAATTCGAGAATCATGTCCGCGTGAGTGATGGGTTCAAGAGGTTGCTCGGGAAAATGATCGAACCGGAGCTCCAGAACCGCTACGCTTCGGCTGCTGATCTGCGTACGGATCTGGAAACACTTCTTGCCGGCAAACCGGTTTTCCTTCCGGCCAAACCGCAAGTCCGTCTGTTGTTGCCCGTTGCAGTAGTCCTTTCCGTTGCGATTGCCGCCGCCGCAACGCTCTTCTTCTTTTCTAAACCGCAAGAACAGATTTCGCCGGTTTTGGGCACACCGCGCAAAGTTTCACTTTCCGGCAGCCCGGTTCGCGGTCAAATTCTTTTTGACGGCAAGCCCATCACAAACGTGACGGACATAGTGCCCCATTTCTGGTTTCGCAATGAAGAAAAAGGCACGGCGTGGGGAGGCAGTGCTCAATATTCAGAAGGAGAATTCGGAATCAGAGAAATTCCGCCCGGGCGATTTGGAATGCAGGTAAACATCGATGCCAATCCTGCGAACCCATCGATGTATCCCGGAGACTACTATGCCTGGAAGAGCTTTGATGTGGGCAAGAATGACACCCAGGATTTGGTCGTCGAGATGCAGAAGATCATCCATCTGCAAAAGCCTCAGAATAACAACGTCCAGATGCCGGGATGGGGGAAACAGTGCGAGAGCGAGTTCAACTTACCGCGAAATCTATTGTTCCAATGGGGATCGCTTGGGAATGGCGTTTCCTACGATTACAGCATTCAGAAAATACAATGCCCCTACACATTCAAAGAAACAGTTGCTTCCGGAACGACTCAGGAAACGAACCTCCAGATTCAAATTCCGGTGAGCGGCGATAACGAATTCTACTTGCTGGAACTAGCCGCTCGATCAAAGGGACGCGGGATCGGAATCCTCATGACGCACGGCGGCAATGGAATGGGTTGGGACTACCGGTTCCGGGTGCGTTAGCGGTTTGTAACGCCGGCGAGACTGTCCAAAAACG
>CAZDDB010000061.1:0-14919 GCA_964504105.1 uncultured Acidobacteriota bacterium | reverse complement strand
GGTGAACATGTCTTCCAGCGGTCTGACCGGTACGATCGCAGTCCAGTCCGAAGCCCTGATGCAGGATTTCCGCGCAGGGAAAATTGTCGGTTCCAATCCGAGGTCGCTTACCTATGTGCAACTTCTTGCAGCGCCGGTAGGAGCGATCTGCACCGCAGTCATTTATCCGGTATTGCGCGCAAAGTACGGTGTAGGCGAACAGGGGCTTTCTTCTCCGATTAGCGTAAAGTGGGCGGGCTTTGCGGAACTGTTGACCAAAGGATTGGACGCGCTCCCGCCGGGATGTTTGGTGGGGCTGCTGATTGGTGTCATCGCCGGGATTCTGCTGACTCTTCTCACCGAAAAATACGGCGCTGTTGTGCCGTCCCCGGCTGCGATGGGGATCGGCATGCTGATCCCTTCGGATGTGCTGATGCCGTTCATCCTGGGCGGCTTTGCGCAATGGATCTGGTCCCAACGTTCCAAAGTTACGGAAGATCTTTACCGCATTCCACTGGCTTCCGGTTTCATAGCCGGGGAAGCGATTATCGCTGTACTACTGTCCGTCCTTGCCGCTGCCGGAGTTACTTTTTAACCGCTCAGCGGGCGGGACGCCCATTCGTGTTAACTAGGTCCCAGTTTTCGATCGTTGTATAACGCTGATCCCGGAAAACGACTTTGCCGTCCCAATTATCGGGTTCTTGCGGGATGAAATTTCTGGTCCCTCCTCCTAGGCCGGAACCAATAATTATGATGTCATAACTCTTTTGCATCAGAAACGGGAAAGAAGTTGCACGAGTTCAGTTTGAAAGGGGAAGCTATTCGGCTGATACGTGCAAAACGGTTCTTCCGCGAAAGGATTACCAGTGACTGCGTAAGCACGGGAGCGTGAACCTCCACATACTTTCATGAATTCGCACTTTCCACAGCGTCCTTCGAGCTTTGACAGGTCTCGCAAATCACGGAATAACGGGGAATCTCTGTAGATATCGACCAGAGAAGCGGTACGCACGTTCCCGCCACTGAGAGGGAGAAAGCCGCTGGGGAACACCTCGCCGCGGACGGAAATGAATACGAATCCATTCCCAGCGTTGATATGCATCGGAGTGCGGCGGATCCCCGTTTCGCGCGGTTCCAATCCAGCTTCCGAAACGATGCGATCAAGATCCTTTCTCAATGTGAAATAAACAGGATGGAGGGGCGCACACTTTTCCGGCTGAAGCCCCTTTTCTTCAAGAATCGAGCGTTGAAGCACTACGCGTTTGAAATGATGTCCTTCCGTTGGTTTTGCGCTGATGTATTTGGAAACGTCGTAGAGGAAGTGCATCACTGCTTCATATTCTTCAGGAGCAATCTCATCCTCCTGTTTCCCTCGGCCTGTGGGGACCAGAAAGAACAGACTCCATGTCATGGCGCCGATCTGTGCGACGAGTTTAAAAATGGCAGGGAGGTCCAGCATGTTGTAACGTGTCACTGTTGTGTTGACCTGCACTTTCAGTCCCAAGCTCCTTGCCTCACGCCAGCCGGAGGTGGTCCACAGAAACGATCCGGGCACTCTGCGGAAGGCATCGTGGTGCTGTGGAGTCGAGCCGTCGATACTGAGTGAAATCGCTTTCGCCCCTGCTTCTTTGATCAGGCGCAGATTCTCCCTTGTGAGCAGAGGAGTTCCGGACGGTGACACCGCAGTTGGAATTCCAAGAGAAGCTGAGTACCGGATCAATTCAAATAGATCATTTCTCTTGAATGGGTCCCCTCCAGTAAGAATGAATAGAGGATATGGGCGGCCGAACCGTGTTACCTGTTCCAAAAGCGCCCTGGCCTCCCGGGTTGTGAGTGCGTTCGGATCATGCAGCGGTTGCGCCTCCGCGCGGCAATGACGGCAGGACAGATCGCATGCCTGCGTTGTTTCCCAAATGATCATGAAAGGCCGTTCGGATTTCTCGAAAGCAGGCTGCCGAATCATGTCCATGCGATTTATTTTTGCAAAAACGATGCCAATCTAGAGACGCATCCATAAATCTGATTTTGGGGGGCGGGCGTCCCTGCCCGCCGCATGAATCATCGTCAAGAATCTGGCGGGCAGGGACGCCCGCCCTCCGGCTGATGGGGTTTCCGGGAAGTGGGCGACAAAATTTCAGTGTCCCGGACAGAATGACAGCTTTCCTCCGTCGATGTAGGATGAGAGAGAAGTGGTATCAGAATTGCTCCGTGTTATGCTTGAATGTCCGGAAGGAGGAGCGTATGAAAATCAGGTTTGTCCCGTTCGTTCTTCTTATTTCCATGGTGGTTTGTGTTTCCTTGAACGCTGGAGAACAAAAATATCGTGTGACCAAGTTGATCGACAAAGGTTGGATAAAAGGCAGGATCACTCATTCGCGGAGCGATCTGGAAATGCCGAAACTGGAAGTCGATCGAGATAAGGGCGCCTGCGGCAATGAATCCAGAAAGATTATAGCTGTGGATATCGGACCCGATGGCGCGTTGCGCAACACGGTTGTCTATCTAAAGGAAATTGCTGCCGGCAAGGATTTCGTTCTTCCCGCGACTCCTCCAACGTTGATTCAAGAACATTGCGACTTTTCGCCTCATGTCCAGCTTGTGCCGCAGTTCAGCAGCGTGCGGATTACAAATCATGATCAGATTCTGCACAGTGTCCACGCATATCAATTCGAGCCCGGTCAGAAGTTTGTGCTGTATCCAAACAGCATCTCGTCTCCATCGAGAACTCTCTTTAACATCGCCATGGTGGCGCAGCGCAAAGAAAGCTTCCAGCAGCTTGGCGAGGCCGGAATCGTGAAGACTGTTTGCGACGCGGGTCACTACTGGATGACTGCTTACTTTGTTGTGATGCAGCATCCATACTTTGCAAAGGTAGAATCCGACGGATCGTATAAGATAGAGGATGTGCCGCCCGGAAAATACAATCTGGTGAGCTGGCATGAATATTTTGGGACGCAGGAAAAGGAAATCCAGGTGCGGGAAAACCAGCCCGCGACTGCAGATTTCGTTTACAGTGACGAACTCTAAAATGATTGCGGAATGCGGAATGATGAGCGATGAATGGGGAGTAGGGGCGCATGGCATGCGCCCGGCGAGTTTTCTGCAAACGCTGCGTCTTTGCGGTGAGGTCCATTAGATACTTGTTGACCGGCGGGTTGATCCTGTTTCTCGCCGGTTTTTTGATCTATTTTCGCTGGTCTTCTGCGATCCGCCAGCCGCTGGAATTTTCGCATTCATCTCATGTCAAACAGGGAATCCAATGCTCTGTCTGCCATTCGGAACAATCATCAGATCAATTGCCTCCCGGTACGTCCTGCACTGGCTGTCATAAGGACCGGAGTTTCCCTGTGGATGTTTCCTGGATCCGCGTGTACCGTGTTGCGCCGGACATTATCTTCTCCCACAACGGTCACGCCAGTTTCCCGTGTGCCGCTTGTCACGAACAAATGACCGCAGAGAAGAGATGGATCCATGAGACGCGGTTCAAAATGGATTCCTGCACGCAATGTCATGAGCAGAAAGGCGCTCAAAACGAGTGTCGCACGTGTCACAAGAACCGCTGAGCGGACGGCAAACGACGCCGGAGGTTGGTAGCGCGGGCGTCCCGCCCGCTGGTTTTTTGAGTGCACTCTGTTTGTCTTGCCGGCGAGGACGACGCTGGAGACTTATCCCAAAACGCTAACAAAACGAGAAAACTTACGAATGGGCGGCGTACGTTTCCACGAGCTGTAACCGCGCTGCTTCCAGACGAAGCGCCAGGACTGTCAGAAACCGTTTGAAAAGAATGTAGCCAAGATCATGATCTTCTTCGCACCTGTCACGCAGCCGCCTGCCATCGATCCTGATCGCGGTAGTTCGTTCGATCGCGCGAGCATCAGATCGCCACTGGTAAGGAGCTATCAGCCACGACCAGCCCAGAAGCTGTCCCTCACTGAGTGTCTGGATCACCACGGGGCCGGCCGCGCCGGAAAATGCTTCCACTTCGATCTTTCCGTTCTGGATCAGATAAAAAAAATCGGCTTGCTCTCCCTGTCGAAACGCGAAATCACCGGACTCAAAAGTTACCATCTCAGCAATCTCAGCAAGAAATTGGATATGCCTTGCTTCGATCCCGTGAAGAAAATCATGTTTGGCAAGCAGTTCCAAGAATGATTCCACAGTTACTTCCCTCGCAATGAACTTGCGCCTTATTCTTCAGCGTTCTGTTTTGCTTCGCTTTCCTTGCGGCGATAGAGAGTGCGGGAACTGACGCCAAGGAGCCGGGCCGCCTTTTCGATGCTGCCACCCGAGGCTTGCAGAACTTTCTCAATGTACATTTTTTCCACCTCTTTGAGGGGAACAAACGCATCTCCGAAGTCGAACTTGCCTGTTTTTGATTTGCGCACCATCGGAATCACTTCGGTGCTTGTAATGATTTCCGAATTGCTGAGGACGACTGCGCGTTCGATCGTGTTCTCCAGCTCGCGGACATTCCCTTTCCATGGCGCATTGACAAGATAAGACATAGCGGCAGAATCAAAGCCCGAGATCTTCTTGTTATTGAGTCTTGAGTAATGATTGAGAAAATGCTGCGCCAGCAAGGGAATGTCTTCCCGTCGCCTTCTCAAGGGGGGAAGCACAATGCTGATCACATTCAGGCGGTAGTAAAGATCTTCACGGAACGTTCGTTCTTCAATGGCGCCTTCGAGATCCTTGTTCGTGGCGCTGATGATTCGGACATCCACCTTTCGACTGGATGTTCCTCCCAGCGGGCGGATCTCCTGGTCCTGAAGCGTGCGGAGGATCTTTGCCTGAAGACCGAGCGGCATGCTGGAAATCTCATCCAGCAGCAGCGTTCCTCCATCGGCAACTTCAAACAATCCTTGTTTGGTTGTTTTTGCGTCCGTGAAAGCGCCTTTTACATATCCGAACAGCTCGCTTTCCAGCAGAGTTTCAGGAAGTGCGGAGCAGTTAATGGCAACAAATGGCCGCGGCGAACGAGGACTATTAAAGTGAAGCGCCTTCGCAACCAATTCTTTTCCGGTCCCACTTTCCCCTTCGATCAATACGTTTGCCTGGCTGCCGGCAACTTGCCGGATCATTTGATACACCTGCTGCATCGGTTTACTTTTGCCGATGATGTTGTGGAAAGAATACTTTTCGCCAAGCTCTTCTTTCAGGAAACGATTTTCCTCCATCATCCATTTTTGTTCGATCGCCTTGTCCACAATCAGTTTGAGTGTTTGCATCTTGAAGGGTTTGGGAACAAAATTGGTTGCCCCTTCCTTGATCGCTTCCACGGCTGTTTCAATCGAACCGAAAGCTGTGATCAAAATCACCGGCAGCAAAGGATCCCTGGAGCGGATTTCATGAAGCAGCGCCAGACCGTCCATTTCCTGCATCCGCAGATCAGTTACGACAGTATCGAAATCCAGCTGATTCAATTGGTTCAGTGCTTCTTTTCCGTGTTCGGCCGCGGAAATCGCGTATCCTTCCGAATGAAAGAACTCCGCGACGAGCTCGCGCATCTCGGCGTCGTCATCAACAAATAGAATCCGCTTCTTCTTCATTGTTTCGATTCTTAAGCAAGTCCTGTGCCGGGCAAACTTACGAGCAGACAGACCCGCCTGGTCACCGACATTCTGTCTTCATTGCAGACGGAATGTCAACTATGATCAAGGCCCTCGGCTAGATCGTCGATTACATCGTGCCAGTCTTCGAGGCCCATTGAGAGACGGATTCCGCCAGGTTCAAGTCCGAATTTTCGCTTCTCTTCTTCAGGCAATGCGGCGTGCGTCATCGAATACGGGCTCTCAATCAGAGTTTTAATCTGTCCCAGGCTGACCGCCAGTGCAATGCAATAAGAATGCTCTGCGATGTAATCAATCAGTTGTTCGGCCCGCCTGCCCGGATCTTTCTCATCCGGAAGGGTTTTGAGTGAGAAATAGATCATGGAGCCGGGAGCAAATTTTCCTTCGTAGTTCACCATTTGCCGTCTTGCCAGCTCTGCCTGTGGAAAGGTTTCCAGGCCTGGAAAAACAACGCGGGAAATCTTGGGATGGTGTTGCAGGAACTGAGCCACCTTGTATGCCGTTTTCTGCTGATTGATCATCCGGCTGGAAAGGGTCGGAAGCCCGTACACCAGGAAGTTCCATGCGCTCTTGGGAGAGAGCACGCCGCCGAAATCCTTTCTATATAGAAGCAGCCGGCTGTAATAGGATTGCGGACCGATCACGGCCCCTCCCATGTCGGTGCCGAACCCGCCAATGTCCTTTGTCAGACTCTGTACCGAGAAGTCTGCTCCCAGCGAGATCGGACGCTGACAGAACGGTGTAGCAAACGTGTTGTCCACCACCATCCGGATCTGTTTCTCCTTTGGGCGCTCTTGATTGATTTCGAAGAGAGCGGCCCGAATTCCGGCGATATCGATCAGACTGAGATCCGGGTTGACCGGCGTCTCGAAATAGACGACGCGGGTCCGCGGAGTGATTGCTTTCCGAAGCTCGTGCGACTGATGTAGATTTACAAAATTAGTTCTAATTCCGTAACGCGGCATCCAGTGCGTGAGCAGACTGTAAGTGCAGCCGTAAAGCATCTGGTGCGCCACAATTTCGGCGCCGTTTTCGCAAAGCATTCCCAAAACTCCGCTGATGGCTGCCATGCCCGTGGCAAATGTTACGCACATCTCGCCCCCTTCCGCGTACGCCAGATTTTCTTCCAGCATCCCGCGGGTGGGTTCTTCCAGTCTGTCATAGACATAAATCGGCACATGTTTTACAAAATCCATCGAATCGCTTGCAAACTCGACAAATCCCTGCGCTCCTCGATGTGCGGAGCTAAGAAAATATGCTGTTGAACAGGACATCGGGGGCACGACGTGGTGGTCGTAATCCCATTTCTTGCTTTCGTAGTTTCCGTGGATCAGATGCGTCCGCATCCGATATTCCGCCTTTGCTTTTCTTCTTTTCTGGTTTTTGCCGGTCATTTTTCCATGATCCTCCCTTCGCCAAGCGAAGGATGCAAATCGCGCGCCAGAAAAGAAGACACGCCGGTTTGTCACGGTTCGACAGAAAGGCAGACAGACGCCGGGAGGATTCGAGAAGGGGATCTGGTATTGATTTTGCTGCATCTCAGGGTGAAAAGGAGGTAAAAAAAAATGGCTATGATCAAATGGGAACCCTTTCAAGGGTTCGATAGATTCTTTCGAGAAGGTTTTCCGTTTCTGCCGGTGATTCCAGCGCCGAACATGGGCTGGGATCTCGCGGTGGATGTGTTTGAAGAAAAGGGCAACGTAATTGCAGAGATGAATCTTCCTGGAATTATGCCGGACAAAGTGAATATAACTTTCGAGAACGGCGGATTGAAGATCACCGGCTCCCGCGAAGAAGAGAAGGAAACCAAAGAGAAGAATTTTTATTGCAAAGAAATTCACCGGGGAAAATTTGAAAGAATGGTGGAGCTGCCCGTTGAGGTGAAGAAGGAAAAGGCGGAAGCGCACTTCAAGAACGGTGTTTTGAGAGTTGTCATTCCCAAGAAGGAAGAAGTAAAACCGGAACCACTCAAAATCAAGGTTCAATAAACTTCTTTCGATCAGGTCACCTGGCCCCAGACCCCGGGCCAGGTGATTCTCCATTTCTCAGGCTAATCTTGTTCTCATGACACAACCTGCAAAGCATCTCGAGTCTTTTACGGTGTCCACCCGGGCCCCGCGCAGCTTTGGGGTCGCCCCTACCATTTTTCCGACGCAACAAAGTGTGGCGTGATTTGTGCGTTTGAGATAAACTATAGGTCTTTGATTGGCATGCCAAATCCGTCGCAAGACTCTCTTGTTGGAACCAAGATCCGTGAATACGAGATCCTGGATATTATTGGAAAGGGTGGAATGGGCGCGGTGTATCGCGCGCGCCACGTCTACCTCGATGAAGAGCGGGCGATCAAGGTCATCAACAGCACCGCGCTCGCTTCGGGGAAATCCACTCATTTCATAGACCGCTTCATTCGTGAAGCCAGAATCCTTACCAAGCTGCGTCATCCAAATCTTGTCGAATTATATGAATTTGGAAGACTCGATGAATCCATGTTCTTCATGGTGATGGAACTGATCCGCGGGGAGAGCGTATTGCAGCGGATTAAGAAGATCGGCAAGATTCCGGTTCAGGAATCCCTGAAGATCATCCGGGAGGCGGCTCGCGGTCTGCAATTGGCGCATCAGAAGGGAATTATTCACCGGGACATCAGTCCCGATAACCTGTTGCTCGTGAAATTAGAGTCGGATGAGGAGATTACCAAGGTCATTGATTTTGGAATTGCAAAACCGACAATTGAGGAAACGCATCGCTTCACAATGGCGGACATGTTCCTCGGGAAGCCGGAATATGCCAGCCCGGAACAATGCGGTTTTCACGAAGAGGGAGAGGAAATTGACCAGCGGTCTGATATTTATTCCCTGACGATCACTCTGTACTACATGCTTGCCGGCAAATTGCCGTTCTTCTCGAACACACCACAGGGATGGCTAGTGAAACATGCGAGCGAGGTTCCTAAACCGATTTCTTCACACTTTGGCCCCGGTGTACTTCCCGAAGGAGTTGATGCATTGATCAGCAAAGCTCTTTCCAAGCGAAGAGACGACCGTCAGGCTTCCATGGGTGAGTTCATTCAGGAACTCGACAAGATTACCAATCGGGAACCGACTTCAGCCGGGTTCACACCTTCGGCAACGAGGCTCACCAGTGCGGAATTCCAACCCGGGGAGATATTTGCCAAGCGGTACCAGATCGAGAAAAAAATCGGCCGTGGTGGAATGGGTGTGGTTTATAAGGCGATTGATAAGATTCTCGAGATTTCGGTTGCTCTCAAGACAATGAATCCTGGAATTGGCGATGATGAGCGGACGCTCAGCCGTCTCAAACGGGAAGTGATTCTTGCTCGCAAGGTTGCTCATCCGAATGTGTGCCGCATTTACGATATCGGAGAAAGTGACGGAATCCATTATGTTTCCATGGAATTTCTGGAAGGAAGATCGCTCGCTGATGTCCTTGTGCAGGATGGTGCGCTATCTCCCGAGCGGGGTGTACGGATTATCCGGCAGGTGCTGGAAGCGCTGGAAGAAGCTCACAAGGCAGGCGTCCTCCATCGTGATCTCAAGCCGCAAAACATCATGGTGGACAAGAACGATCGTCCATACATTATGGATTTTGGAATTTCGACATCATCCGAACTTTCCAAGCTTACGCAGACCGGGGCGTTGATCGGGACTCCACGATACATGGCGCCGGAGCAATTTGGCGGCCGGAATGTGGATCACCGTGCGGACATCTATTCGATTGGAATCATCATGTTTGAAATGTTCACCGGGATGCTTCCTTTTGAAGCAAATACCCCGGCAAGCGTGATGTTTGCGCATCTCAACTCAACCCCGCCGAGGCCATCCCAGCTTGCGCCTGAAGTGCCGATTGAGCTGGAAGAAATTATTTTGAAAGCGCTTGAAAAGGATCCGAACCGGCGTTTTCAAACAATCCACGATTTTCTTCGAGCTCTCGATCCGCGGGAAAGAGGAAGTGCGGATGCCAAATCGATGCCGCGACCGGATTCCGTAACGTCTGAAGTGTCTTTTGATGATGCTTCCGGTAGGGAGAATGAAGCGGCGCTGGAGCGCAGCGGTCCGGGAACTGTCATTCCGTCTTTGGAACGCAGTGGTCCTGGGAGGGCTGTTCCATCTTTGGAACGCAGTGGTTCTGGAAAAGCTGCTGCGTCTTTGGAATGGAGTGGTCCTGGAAAAGCCGTTTCACCCCCGGAACGCAGTTGGCCTGGGAACGCTGCTCCACCCCTCGAAGCAAGTGGCCCTGGGATTGCCGTTCCACCTCTGGAGCGCGGCGGCCCAGATTTTCCTCCTGAATTAGCCTTGGACCAGCAGGAAGATTTTTCGCCGGCCGCAAGACCTTCTTCTCCGAAATACTTGATCTGGGGAGGCGCGGGCCTTGCGATTCTGATTGTTGCCGGCTCGGTTCTCTTTTTCTTGAAATCCGGACATGATTCGTCCGCTGGCCTGAAAGAATCCCCATCGACTCAAATCGCCCAGCAGAATCCGGAAAAGAATTCTCCGCCGCCTCCCGAACCGGTTGTGGAGAATCCTGCTTCTACTTCACAGCAGCAAACGGCGCAGCCGTTGGAACAGACGCCCGAACCATCACAGCAAAAAACGGAGCCATTGACGCCGGCCGAGCAGCCGGTTCAGCAACCAGCCGCAACAGAAGGAATCATTTCTTATCGGGGTACCCATTCGGTGTCGATTTTTCACGAAAAAAAGCTGGTGCTGAACACCGCATCTTCTACCACAGTCAGCCTGCCTCCGGGGCAATACACATTTACGCTGGTGGGCGGTCCCAAGGCGATCATTCGTGACGTGCGAAAGGTGGAGGTCAAAGCCGGCGAAACGACAGTGATCGAGGCGCCGCCCATGGCAAGCTTGACGATCAAGGCAAGTCCCGGCAATTGCAAGATTTTTATCGATGGTATCTTTGCCGATTTTCCTCCTATCTTTAATCTTCCAGTGCAAGCGGGGAGTCATCAAATCCGGGTGGTTTGGGAAAAGCAGGGGAAGGAGAAATCCGGAACCTTGACGCTTGCGGCCGGAGACTCGAAATCCATAACATCGATTCTGGATAGTGAATCTCCCGACGCGTTTCAAGAAAGCAATTAAAAGTCCTGACACCGAGTTTGATTGATTTATAATATTCACCATGAAGAAGGTACTGTTTCTCCTCTTTTTGATTTCGTTCGCTTTCAGTGGGTATGCGGGGCAGGCCGAATTGGAGAACTGGGGAAAAGCCTTCCAGGCTGCCGAAGCGCAGTTCAATTCGGCGTCTCAATACTCCTGTGTGATCTCCTTTCAGAATTTGATCGGTAAGATTACGGATGCGCAGAAGACGCAGACACTTTCCAGCCAGGAAAGCGATCTACTGGAAAAGAGTCTCGATTACCTCGGACAGACTTTTTTTTATAACAACGAACCGGAAAAGGCGCGGGAGACGTTCGTAAGACTGATTCTCCAAAATCCAAATTACCATCTCAACGAAGATATGGTGTCTCCCAAGATCGTTGAGTTTGTTTCACAGATCCGGAAACAGTCACTCGGGACTGTTACTGTGATCAGCAAACCCGTCGATGCGATTGTCAAACTGGATGGCAAGACTATCGGCAAAACAGACCTCGATCAGGTTTACGCCTCCAAAGGCGAGCATATGCTGGAGATCACGAAATCTGGATATGAAACAATCACCAAAACAGTTCGTATTTCGGGTGAAGGGACAACGAGAATTCACGTGGAGATGGAGCAGGTTTCCCTTGTATCGCCCGGTGTGGCCAGTATGCTTTACGAAAAGCCGGCACTTCGCAAGAATTATGAAGACGCTATGGCCTCGTTTACCCGGAGTGGAGACCGGGGTGAACTGGCAAAGTCCGTCGAAAGCATTGGAGACCAACTGCTGGAGGAACATAATCCGGAAGCAGCTGCCAGGTTCTATGAAGAAGCTCTCACCGCATTTCGGGAAGTTGGAGACAAAGCCGGTATCGCGCGAGTGCTGAACAGTGTTGGTTCCGCGATCCTTCAAAAGGGGAATCAGGCAGATGCCGCTGCGAAGCTCGATGAAGCGCTGGCACTCTATCGGGAATTGGGAGACCAGAAAGGCATTGGGCGGACGCTGCTCAATTCCGGTGATGTGCTCCGCGCGCAGAAGGATCTTGCAGGCGCCAGATCCAAATACGATGAGGCGCTGAAGATCTTTCACGAAACGGGTGATGAACCCGACGCATCCTTTGCGCAGGCGAAAGTCAAAGAGTTGGCGGGGATGAGGCAGGGGGAATCCACCAGCCTTCTAAATAGAGGAACCACGCTGCTCAACCAGGGCGATCTTGCCGGTGCGAAGGGCAATTTTGAAGAGGGCCTGGCCATTGCGCGCGAAGCAGGAGATCAGAACGCGGTAACGATTGCGCTTTTGAACCTGGGTTATATTTTGGGTCAACAACAATCTCCTGAAGCTGCCGGACGATTTGAAGAGGCGCTATCGATATCCCGATTGAATGGAAACAAAGCAAACATGCCTACCGCGCTGCTTGGGCTTGGATTTCTCCTGGCGCAGCGCGGGGATCATGCTTCCGCCCGCGACAAGTATCAGGAAGCTCTGCAGATCGCCAGAGAAACGGGTGACAAAGCAAACGAAGCCCTTTCCTTGTACAATCTCGCTGCCGCGATCTACAGCCTGGGCGATGCTGGACAGGCGGATACTCTGTTTGAGCAGTCGGTGTCGATCTACAAGGAGATCGGACAAACCCCCCGTGCGCGCCCCTGGTAGGATGCGAATTTACACGGAATGCCTCCTCTTTTTTCCTTGCGCGGGCAAGGGTGTTGAGGATACTGCCCATGCACACTATAATCAAAGGGCAGGATTATAGACGATGCCACCAAAAGACCCGTTGGTAGGAACACGAATACGCGAATACGAAGTTCTCGATGTAATCGGGAAAGGCGGGATGGGGGCTGTTTATCGTGCGCGGCACGTCTATCTGGACGAAGAGCGCGCGATCAAGGTGGTACATAGCGAGTTCGCCGGCGATGAGGGCTTTGTCCAACGCTTTATTCGTGAAGCCAAGATGCTGGTGAAACTTCGCCACCGCAATCTTGTACAACTCTACGAATTCGGAACGCTGGGGGAATCCGTTTTCTTCATGGTGCTGGAATTGATTCGCGGGGAGCCTCTTCACGAAAGAGTTCATCGCCAAAAAGTGCCGTTTCCGGAAGCCGTCAAGGTAATCCGGGAAGCAGCCCTCGGACTTCATCAGGCTCACCAGAAAGGAATTGTGCATCGTGATATTTCTCCGGATAACTTGCTCATCGTCAAAGGTGAAGACGGAGTGGAGATGACGAAAGTCATCGATTTTGGAATCGCCAAACCGCTGGAAGACCAGACAAGAATTTTTACGCGGACCAATATGTTTCTGGGAAAGCCGGAGTTTTGCAGTCCGGAACAATGCGGCGCTTTGGAAGAAGGCGAAGTCATCGATCATCGCTCAGATATCTACTCCCTTGGGATAACGTTCTACTATGCTCTGACGGGTAAATTACCGTTCTTCTCTGCCACCGCACATGGTTATCTTTTGAAGCATGTGAACGAGAACCCAAAACCGGTCGCTACTCATTTTCCCCCAGGTGATTTCCCCGAAGCGCTGGACAAGATCATTCTCAAAGCTCTTGCCAAGAAAAGGGAGAATCGCTACTCTTCGATGGAAGAGTTTGCCAGGGCTCTGGATGAGTTTGCGGGCGATTCCAAGCCTGCGAAGAAGGAGGCTGCAGCTGCCTCTCCTGCGATTGCTGATTTGCCCCCGGGGTATCTGTGGGAGCGGCGTTACTCGATTGAGAAAATGCTTCGAGAAGGAACGAACGCAGTCTTTTACAAGGCCATTGATGAGATCTTTAAAGTCCCGGTTGTTCTGAAGATCATCAGCCGGGAGAACATTCAGGACGAAGAGAGCATGAGAAGGTTCAAGCGCGGAGTCGTGCTTGCGCGTGAAGTCTCTCACCCGAATGTATGCCGGATCTACGATGTCGGCGAAGCCGATCTCGGGCTCTATGTCTCCATGGCTTTTGTGGAAGGGAAGCTGCTTTCTGAATTGCTCCAGGACCAAAAACCTCTTCAATCGAAAGATGCGCTGCAGATCGGAAAGGATTTGCTTTCCGCAGTAAAGGAAATTCACCGTTTGGGGATCATCCATCGGAATCTCACGCCGAAAAGTATTATTATCGATTCGTCAAACCATGCCTACATCATGGATTTCGCAGGTTACATTTCTGAGACGGCAGCCGCGACGACTGATCCCAAGCAGCAATCAGGAACGCCTCTGTATATGGCCCCGGAGCAGTTTAGTGGACATCAAATTGATCACCGTGTGGATCTCTATTCTGTCGGCGTCGTATTGTATGAAATGTTTACCGGACGTCTCCCGTTCCAGGCATCCTCTGCAGCCGCAGTCATTCATGCATACCTGAATTCTGATCCGATCAGACCTTCAGCGGTGGTCAAGGGAATTCATCCGGAGTTGGAAAGGGTGATCCTCAAAGCGATCCAAAGGGATGCCGCGTCCCGCCATCAAACCGCTGCCGATCTGCTTGCGGCCCTCGAGTCAGCGGAAAAGGCCATGTCGGAGCCACCTCGAAAGAGCGCCAGACTTGACTCGGCTCAGACAGATACGAAACAATCCTTAGAAGAAAGATTTAAGGAACTTTTTGAAAAGGGCAAGGAGTCTTACGATCAGCTACGACTGGAAGACGCCATTCAAGCCTGGAAAGAAGCCCTCGCCATCAATCCCAGTGATACGGTTGTGCAGAAATGCGTTGCTTCGGCCGAAAGCCGGTTGAACAAAGAAAACCAGATCAAGAAGGAACTGACCGCCCATCTGGCCGAAGGGGAAAAACACCTGGCCGCCAATCGTCTTGATGCGTTACGCGAAGTGATTGCTCAGTGTGAAAAACTACTGACCCCGAGCAAACGTTTCTTCGAATTGCGCGAAAAGGTGAATGCAATGCGGAAGAATCTCGAAACGCAAGAGAAACGCAGCCACCGGTAAGATCTCACCGCAGAGGCGCAGAGCGTTCTCAGCGGCTCTGCGGTGAATCCTGAGCTTACTGGCTGATGATTTCCACTACAACCGGTCCTTTTGCCTTGGTGACACAGGCGAGCCGGCACTCTCCAGGTTTCAGTCCGCAAATATCCTGAAGCGTATCTGATTCCCCACCTCCCACCGGATTCAAATTTTCTGCTCCTGAGAGGATCCGGATCGGATCGCTTCCGCAGATTCCCGCATGACATTCAGCTGAGATATGGATTCCGCTTGACTCCGCAAGTTCGGTGATGGATTGGTCCTTCTTGATTGGCAGGGTCTTGCCCGCGGGCTTGAAGGTGATAC
>CAZDDB010000060.1:10577-15296 GCA_964504105.1 uncultured Acidobacteriota bacterium | reverse complement strand
AGTTTCGCCCCGCGGCAAAATACAAAATCAAGGGTTCGAATCTAATTCTGTACGAAAAGTTTGAGGACTAAGAACAATGGGACGGACAGCGTTTGTATCTACATTTATTTTGACTCTGCTCACGGCAAGGAGTATCCACGCGGGCGCGGATCTGGTTTTGAAGAATGCCACGATCATTACGATGGAATCCGGCCGGCCCCAGGCCACGGCCGTTGCAATTTCAGGCGACAGGATTCTTGCAGTGGGCAATGAAACAGAAGTTGCTTCTCACATCGGCAAGGACACAAAGGTCATTGATCTTCACGGAGCATTTGCTTACCCGGGACTGATCGACAGTCACGCGCACATCCGTAATCTCGGATCGTTGCGAATCCAGATTGACGTGACCGGCACACAGGACAAGAACGCTGTCCTGACAAAGGTAAAGGAACAAAGCCGGAGTGCCGGGAAAGGAGCATGGATCCAAGGGCGTGGATGGGACCAGAACGATTGGCCGGTGAAACAGTTTCCATCGGCTGCGGATCTGGACAGCGTTTCGCCGGACAATCCGGTGGTTCTGGAACGAATCGATGGTCATGCCTACTGGGTCAACAGCCCGGCACTGAAACTTGCCGGTATTGACTCAAACACAAAAGATCCACAGGGCGGGAAAATCTTACGCGATGCAAACGGAAATCCAACTGGAATTCTGGTAGACAATGCAGCAGCACTCATCGATGAAAAAATACCCGCTCTGACAGTGGAGGAAGAAATTGAACGGACCAAACTTGCCCTGCAGGAGTCCTTACAAAAAGGACTCACGATGCTTCACGATGCCGGTTCCACGGCAACCGATCTGGAAGCATGGAAGACTCTGGCATCAAGAAACGAATTACCGGTCCGAATTTATTCCATGGTTTGGATGCCTTCCACATTCGGCGAAGAGTTCCTAAAAAGCGGACCGAAAAACTACGGCCCATATCTGGATGTTCGCAGCATGAAGCTTGTCATGGACGGCGCCATGGGATCGCGCGGCGCAGCATTTCTGGAACCATACTCGGATGATCCCGGCAACAGCGGACTCCTGATGTGGAAAGAAGAGGATCTGATGCGCGTGTTGGAGGAAGCTAAATCCGCAGGAATTCAAGTTGGAATCCACGCCATCGGCGACCGCGCAAACCGGATGATTCTGGATGCTTACGAAAAAACCGGCGTAAAAGGACTTCGCTGGAGGATCGAGCACGTCCAGGTGCTTTCTCCCTCCGACATCCCGCGTCTGGCGAAACTGGACGTGATCGCATCGATGCAGCCAATCCATGCAACTTCCGACATGCCCTGGGCCCAGGACCGCGTTGGACCGGACCGCATTCAAGGTGCTTACGTATGGCGGTCTCTACTGGATCAAAAGACTGTGATAGCGGGGGGCTCTGATGCACCGGTGGAAGATATCAACCCGCTCTGGGGAATCTACGCTGCAATCACGCGGCAGGATCACCGGGGAAATCCGCAAGGAGGTTGGCTTCCGGAACAAAAGGTCTCACGCATGGAAGCGCTTCGCATGTTCACGATCGATGCCGCTTACTCTGCGTTTCGGGAAAACGAGCTCGGATCTTTGAAAGCAGGAAAAATGGCCGACATAATCGTGCTCCCCGAAAATCTGCTCACCTGTGATCCCAAAGATCTGATCAGCATGAAAGTGCTGTACACGATCGTGGGCGGCAAAGTTCGATATCAGAAGCATTGAACCGCAGAGACCGCAGAGGAAGGATTTACCACGGAGGCACAGAGGCCACGGAGGAGAAGAAGAACTGGCGGAAGGCAGCCGCCGCAGTGCCAAAGGCGCTTCTCTCTGAAAAAGTATTGCAAAACAAAAACCAAAACATTGATTGAAGGACGGACATGGACGCGAATGTTTTTAAAACCCCTCCTCCTTTGTGTTCTTTGTGCCTTTGTGGTGAATTTCTCCTCCCGCAGTTGACAGCCCCGAACCAGAAAACGATAATCAAGCAGTTAAAGGAGTAAGTTCATGGTAACTCGCGAAGAGGTAGATGGTGTTCTTCGTCATTGTTTCGACCCGGAAATTCCCGTAAACGTTCTCGATCTTGGTCTGATTTACGGCGTGACGATGGAAGAGGAAAGAGTCAATATTAAGATGACCCTGACTGCCCCGGGTTGTGGAATGGGGCCGATGATTGCAGAGGATGTCCGCACCAAACTGCTGGGCCTTCCCGGAATCAAAGACGCCAAGGTGGAAATCACTTTTGATCCGCCCTGGACCCCGGAAAAGATGAGCGAAGAGGCTAAGAAACAACTCGGCTGGGAATAAGTCTGCCTTCCTGATGACACGCACAGGTCGTTCTCTGCTGCTGCGTGTATGTTTTTTTCTTGTCGCAGTCCTTTTTCTTGCAACCACATTTCTGATCCATACCGTTCGAAAATCTTTTCCGCAGACAGCGGGTGAACTTCGTGTCACCGGATTGAATTTTCCGGTGGAAGTATACAGGGACGACCACGGGATCCCGAACATTTACGCCCGCACGACACACGATCTGTTTCTTGCGCAAGGATACATTCATGCGCAGGATCGTTTCTGGCAGATGGATGTCTGGCGGCACACCGGGTCCGGACGACTCGCGGAAATGTTTGGAGAACCGGTTCTGAAAACCGATTTGTTTTTGCGGACTATGGGATGGGCCAGAGTCACAGCGAAAGAATTGGAAACACTCGATCCGGTTTCATTCTCCATGCTTCGCGATTACACGGCCGGCGTAAACGCATATCTCAAAGAGCATTCGGGCGGCGATGTGAGTCTGGAATACTCCGTTTTACGGCCGGCAAATCCCAACTATCGAATCGAAGAATGGGAACCGATTCACAGCCTTATGTGGGGAAAGGCCATGGCCTGGGATCTTGGCGAAAACATGGGGTTTGAAATCGACCGCGCGCTATTGCTGAAAGATCTGACACCGGCTCAAATCGATGAGCTGTATCCCGGGTATCCTCCCGATCATCCCTTCATTCTAAAATCGTGGAGTGGCGGGCCTCCGCGCCCGCCGGCTACCGAGCATCTTTCTGAAAGCATTGGCGGGCAGGGACGCCCATCGCTCCAAATCGTGTTAGCAAAAATGCAGAACTTGAATACGTTTCTGGAAGCCACAGGAGATGGGATCGGATCCAACAACTGGGTGATTTCAGGCAAGCGTACCTCCACAGGCAAGCCGATCCTTTGTAATGATCCGCATCTCAGCACGCAGATGCCTTCCATCTGGTACCAGATCGGACTGCACTGTGCGCCCCGAGGTACTGAGTGTCCGTTTGACGTAACCGGCTTTTCGTTTGCCGGTGTTCCTGGAGTGGTGATCGGTCACAATGACCGGGTCGCCTGGGGCTTCACGAACGTCGGACCGGATGTACAGGACCTTTACATCGAACGCCTGAACCCGGAAAACCCAAATCAATACGAAGTAAATGGACAATGGACGGATATGAGTCTTGTCAGTGAGACGGTGCATGTTTCCAATGAATCCAGTGTGCCTCTAATTGTCCGTTACACGCGGCACGGCCCGGTGATCTCCGACACGTATGGAGAGCTGAAACACTTCCGTCACAAGACTCGTCTTGAGGTCCCGGAGCACTACGCGATTTCCATGAAATGGACGGCGCTGGAACCTTGCGACATCTTTCCTGCTATCTGGAAAATGAACCTTGCGCGGGATTGGACCGAGTTTCGCAATGCAGCTGCCGCCTTTGATGTACCCTCGCAAAACATCGTTTACGCCGATGTGGATGGGAACATCGGATATCAGTTGCCGGGAAGGATTCCGATTCGGGCAAAAGGAGACGGACGTTATCCTGTCCCGGGATGGACAGACGAATACGAATGGACAGGCTACATTCCGTTTGAGCAATTGCCTTCGAATCTCAATCCGGATCAAGGCTACGTCGCAACAGCAAACAATGCAGCAGTAACCGCTTCCTACCCTTACCTGATCACCAGAGACTGGGACTACGGTACCCGCGCCCGGCGAATCGCAGACATGATTGAACAACACGGGCCCGGCATCTCAGTCAGCGATTTGCAAAAGATGCAAGGAGACAACAAGAATCTGAATGCAGAAATACTGGTGCCGTTCCTCTTGAAACTCCATCTGAACGATCCACATCTCGAAAAAGTTCGCGCATTACTGGCAAACTGGGACTTCCAGGAGCACATGGACTCTGTGCCGGCCGCGCTTTTTGAGACTTTCTGGAAACACCTGCTGGCAGAGGCGTTTCACGATGATCTGCCGCAAGACCTCCGGCCGGGCGGCGGAAATCGGTGGAATGAAATCGTACGCCGCTTGCTTCCCCAACCGGACAGCAAATGGTGGGACAACCGGAACACTTCTGCCCTGGAGTCCCGTGATCAGATTTTCCAAAAGGCGTTTGCCGGCGCCGTGCAGGAACTGGAACAATCGCTCGGCAACGACACTGCAAAGTGGCAATGGGGTAGACTGCACACAACCACGTTTCGAAACGGTACGCTGGGACAATCCGGAAACCGCTTGATCGAATGGCTCTTCAACCGCGGGCCCTTCCCCACTTCCGGCGGCACAGCGCTTGTCAATGCAACTGCCTGGAACGCAGCCAGATCCTTCGAGGTTACTTCGCTTCCTTCCATGCGGATGATCGTGGACCTCAATGACCTCAACAACTCACTTACGGTGAATACCACCGGCCAGTCCGGTCACGCATTCCATC
>CAZDDB010000060.1:0-10477 GCA_964504105.1 uncultured Acidobacteriota bacterium | reverse complement strand
CTCAACAACTCACTTACGGTGAATACCACCGGCCAGTCCGGTCACGCATTCCATCCCCACTATATTGATCAGGCAAACCTATGGCGCCAGATCAATTATTCCCCCATGTTGTGGGAGGAGAACCGGATCATTCAAGGGGCCGGCAGCAGTCTCCTACTGAAACCGGTCCTAACCAAACATCTTGTTCAATAACGCATTCACATCAGTTGTGAGCTTGTCAGCCCTCTTGAGGGATAACAACGGGCGTAGGGCTGCTTGCGAACATGCCGTGTTTACGAAACGATATGCGGACTTTCTTCCCCCGCGGATTCCGATGCGGCAACAGGGTTTTGCCGGAAGGCAGCCAGACCGAAATCGAGAATCTTAACCTGGCCATCGGAGGTTAGAAAAATATTTTCCGGCTTCAAGTCTCGATGAATGATTCCCTTCGAATGGGCTGCAGAGAGACCCTGCGCAACAGCAATGCCAATTTCCGCAGCCTTACGCCAGGACACTGACGATCCGCTGATCCGTCCGCGAAGCGTCTCACCATCCAGAAGCTCTGAAGCCGGGTAGTGGATTCCCTGATCGCGGAGGCCACTCTAACGAAAAAAGGTTGCTTGAGATCTTGGCTGGATCCAGATCAGCCTGCGTTGCAAATGCATAGATCACCTTTCCACCGGGTTGTTTGATGGGATCGAGTGGGATGAGCGGCAGGTTCTCCTTCAGAGTGCACCCTGTTTCTTCTTTGAACTCACGTCTGGCCGCATTCAATGCATCCTCCGATCCATCCAATTCACCTTTGGCTATCGACCAGGCACCAAAATCTTTCTTCGCCCAAAACGGTCCACCCGGATGAACTAATAACACTTCAAGTGTGTTGTTTCTGAATCTGTACGGAATCATTCCAGCGCTGATCTTCTTCATGAGTCTCATTCATTATTATCCAGTGCATGTCTGATTCGCACAACGTTCAGTCTCTCTGACAAAATTCAGTGTCCATAGTTCAGTTGACTCTGTACGATGGTACAGGGTTTATTCCAATTTTGGAGGTCGATATGCAGACGCTCAGACATCTCACGCGTCCGATTTATTAAGGAAGTGCAAAAGCTCGGGTTCTCGCTCTTCGGATACTTCTCCGCTTCTCGCGGATGCTTACGGATCACGAGATTCCGAGTTGCTTTCTGATCAATTGACACAGAGTGTTCTTGATTTCCGCATGCCTAGGGACAGGAGCCTTTTTCCCGTTCTTGGAATTTTCGTAGATATCGTGATTGGACCCTGGCGTTTGAGATAGCACCCGGCCTTCACCAGTTCACGAATAAAATCATTCCGCCTCACACTTCCACATGAAGCTCTTTTGTATTCACCGTCATACTGATTTCCGGAAGTTCTTCGTCTGCCATCATCAGTCTATAAGCGTCTTTGATGTTTTCCTCAAGTTCCTGCAGCGTTTCTCCCTGACTGAAAACACCAGGTACCTCTTTTAGCCTGCCGACATACCAAGTATCATCCTGCCAGTATTCGAGAGTGAAATTTCTTGTCATATTATAAATGATACCGCTTCTCTCAAAGGCGGGCAATGGAAGGATGAAAATGGGCTGAGCGGTTTTTGCAACCGATCAGCCCGATGATATGGCGGGGCCGACGGGACTCGAACCCGCGACCTCCGACGTGACAGGCCGGCGTTCTAGCCAACTGAACTACGACCCCGCTCTAGAAAGGATGAAGGATGAAGGCGGAAGGATGAATCTCCCCATAGGCTTCATCCCTCATCTTTCATCCCTCATCCTTTCAAAAATGGGCGGTATAGGATTTGAACCTATGGCCCCTGCCTTGTAAGGGCAATGCTCTTCCGCTGAGCTAACCGCCCGAACGCTTTCTCAGCATAAGCAGCCGCATAAATCGTAAACAAGTATATGGCCTAACCCTGCTCTTTGGCAAGCAGATGACATGCCACTGGCAAGCAGATCCACTTTAGTTTTAATATTAAGAACATGTTCAGAAACAAGCTGGTTATTTTTGCCGGGTTTGTTGTGGTTCTCGGTCTTTCGATTTACCTGTATTCGAACGGAAAAAAGAACAAGGAACCAAAGTACAGGTTGGAGAAGGTAGAGCGGGGCGATGTCACATCCACCGTAACAGCAACGGGAACCCTGGCTGCCGTAACCACTGTAAAAGTGGGAAGCCAGGTCTCGGGAATCATCTCCAGACTGTACGTCGATTTCAATTCAGAAGTGCGTAAGGGCCAGTTGATTGCCGAGCTGGATCCCACCACTTTTCAGGCGCAGGTGGAACAAAGACGTGCGGATCTTGAGAGGGCCCGGATCGAAGCCAACAATAGCCGGACGGCTTACGAGCGCGCAAAGAGACTGGTGGAAATCAAGCTGCTTGCCGAATCGGAATATGACACAGCGAAGGCCGCGTTTGAATCCACCAACGCAGCAGTCAAGCAGGCAGAAGCCGCGCTGCAGCAGGCCATGACAAGTCTTTCCTATGCAAAGATACTGTCTCCGATTGACGGAACAGTAGTCGATCGCCAGTATGACATTGGCCAGACCGTTGCCGCTTCGTTCCAGGCGCCCACACTCTTCACCATTGCTCAGGATCTGACCTTGATGCAGGTATCCACAAACATTGATGAGGCCGACATTGGAAAGATCCGCGCGGGTGAAAAAGCCGCTTTCACTGTAGATGCATTTCCGGAGCGGCCTTTCGAAGGAAAAATCTCACAGATCCGGCTCTCTCCCCAAATCGTACAGAACGTGGTGACGTATCCCGTGCTGATTGATGTTGCCAATCCCAACCTGGACTTGAAACCGGGAATGACTGCAAATGTTTCGGTTCCGATCGATACACGAACGAATGTGCTGAAAATACCGAATGCTGCACTTCGCTTTAAGCCTGATCCGGCGGACACCGGAACGGCGCAGCGATCCGAAAGCCGCGGCGCCGTTGTTTACATTCTCCGGGCAGACGGGAAACTTGAACCGGTTCCGGTCCGGACCTCTCTGACCGATGGAAACTTTACAGCATTTGAATCGAACGAGCTAAAAGAGGGGACCGAAGTGGTTACAGGCCTAATCACCGCTCGCGCAATGGATTCTACCGGAGGCGTAGGACAGCAAGGCACGCGGCGGAGATGGTAAGCGCAATGGGAAATGCCGTCATCCAACTTGTGGACGTCATCAAAACATACCGGATGGGCGAGACGGAAGTCCCGGCTCTTCGCGGCGTAACATTCGATGTCACACCGGGAGAATTCATCGCTGTGATGGGTCCTTCCGGCTCCGGAAAATCTACCCTGATGAACATCATCGGTTGCCTGGACCGCCCCACCTCCGGCAAATACATATTAGATGGCGTCGATGTTTCCACTTTGAACAGAGACCAGCGAGCGGAGATCCGGAATGACAAGATCGGCTTTGTTTTTCAAAACTTCAATCTGCTTCCGCGCACGTCGGCGATTGAAAATGTCGAGCTGCCGCTGGTCTACTCAACAAAACACAATCTCAGCAGTGGTGAGATGAGAACGCGCGCGCTAAAAAGTCTGGAACGGGTTGGACTGAAGGGATGGGAAAGCCACGTCCCCTCCCAGTTGTCGGGCGGACAGCAGCAGCGTGTCGCGATCGCACGCTCTCTTGTCAATGAACCCGCCATTCTTCTAGCAGACGAGCCGACAGGGAACCTGGATACACAAACGTCCGAACAGGTGATGGCAATCTTCCGTTTGCTGAACCAGGATGGAATTACGATTGTCCTGATCACGCATGAACACGACATCGCTGCTCACGCACGCCGGGCGCTGGCAATGCGGGACGGATATGTCATCGCCGATCAATCGGGTACCGGGCGCAGCATCACGCAGGAGGCAGCAGCAAAATGAAGAAGACCGGCAATATTCTTACGGTGGCTTTCCGGGCTATCAATCGAAACAAGCTGCGGTCGCTATTGACGATGCTCGGAATCATCATCGGCGTAGCCTGCGTCATTGCCACCATCGGAATCGGAGAAGGCGCGCGGATGCAGATGGAATCCCAGCTCAAATCGATGGGAACCAATTTTCTGATGATCTATCCAGGCGCCACGACTTCCTCGGGGGCGAGAAGCGGCTGGGGATCCGATTCCAAGCTCAACGAAACCGATGTGGCGGCGATCCGGAAAGAGTGCTCCTCCTGCGCCTATGTTTCCGCGCAGACCCGAACCGTCGCACAGGTCATTTACGGCAACCAGAACTGGTCTACTACAATATTGGGAAGCGAGGTAGACTGGCCGTTGATCCGGTCCTGGAATCTCGAAAGGGGAGAATTTTTTACGGATGCGGACAACCGCGCCGCTTCAAAAGTGTGTGTCCTTGGAAAGAGCGTCGAACAAGAGATCTTCCTTGGAGAAGACTCGATCGGCAAAACGATCCGGATCAGGAACATTCCGTTCCGCGTGATCGGAGTCCTGGAGACAAAAGGCGGATCTGTCATGGGACAGGACCAGGATGATACGGTCGTTGCACCTTACCAAACGGTGCGCAAACGCTTGATGGGAACCAGGACGAGCAACGTGGGGATCGTGATGGTGGCCTCTTTATCCAATGAAATGGTTGCGCAGACGGAGGAAGAGATTACCCAGTTGCTTCGTCAAAGACACCACATCAATCCAGGCCAGGATGATGATTTCATGCTGCGCTCCCAGACGGAATTGCTGGAACAGGCGGAAGAGCAGTCCCGAACCTTGAGCGTTCTGCTGTGGTCGATTGCTGGTGTATCGCTGCTTGTTGGCGGAATCGGAATCATGAACATCATGCTGGTCAGCGTCACCGAAAGGACCCGGGAGATTGGAATCCGAATGGCCATTGGAGCCAGAGGAAGCGACATCCGCTCACAGTTTCTGGTGGAAGCGCTGGTTCTCTCTCTTTGCGGCGGTATCGCCGGAATTCTTCTCGGCCTTGCAATCCAGGAAGGGGTTGCCCATTTCGGAGACTGGCCCATCTCGTACCAACCCCAGGCCGTGATGCTGGCCTTTTTGTTCTCAGCGCTGGTGGGAGTCTTCTTTGGATTCTATCCGGCCCAACGAGCCAGCCGTCTGGACCCGATTGAAGCCCTCCGCTACGAATAGAATCATGGCCCGTAGCCGACTGACCGGTGATGATTATCATAAGTCTCTTGTCGATTCTGAGCTCCCATCCCACCGTGCGCTTACAAGTCGAGCAACGTAAGGACTCGTAAATCGTGATTGCGCGAATCGTTTAAAACGATCAGGCGGGCTGCTCCATCCAATGAGAAAAAGTAATTATCGATTCGAATCTCCGCCAACTGCGCAAAAGACATCGTAGTGCCGCCATTTCGTCAAATTTGATTCTGTGATTACTTCGCCAGAATAGGACTCATCTCCATCCACTTTATGGATCGTGTAGCCCAGTCCTTTGAGAGCCTGGAATAGATTTTTTCGCTGGGCGAAGTTCAATCTCTTATACACTTCGCATTTTAGATAAGGACGATTTTTTCTGAGCAAATCGGCAATCGATTCTATAATCGTGAGGTCATAACCTTCCGCGTCAATCTTAATGTATCGAATCTTATCGATCAGTTCCGGAAATTGCTGATCGAGTAGCGCGCACAGATTCCTTCCTTGTATTTTCAGCCTGAATGGGTGGCCGCGGAGCAGAACACTCATTCCTTCAAAACTGCCTCCGTTGCAGAATCCACGATCAGAGTAGCTGAATTCAAATTCACCGTCCACTGGCGTTGCCGCATAGCAAAGAGGAATGATAAGCGTCTTATCAGTATTGAGCCCGGCGTTTTGCTGCAATACTGGAAACACATAACTGTTGGGTTCCAGTGCGAGCACACATCCTGTAGTTCCGACGGCGAGAGCCATAGGAATCGTGGAGTCTCCGGTGTGAGCGCCGATATCAACTGCAACGTCCCCCGGTCGAAGAAATTTACGGAGTTCATTTACCGATTGTTGTGTGATCCTCTTTTCGCGCTCGTAAGGATGCAACCACTTTGCGTAGTTCAGCTCGCCATCATCTTCCAGGTAGAACGTTCTCACTTCAGAGCCGTAGCGTTTTGGAGAAGGCTTGATCCCTGCTAGATACAGGAGCTCAGTAGCTTTCATGATGCCATAAATACCCGCGTAGTCACCTTCTGATAGAGTTCCATGCTATTTCCTTTCTCTGTACTTCATTTCAATCTCATGTATTTCAATCAGTGGTTTAATGAATTCTTGCAGGTCGGCGAGCTTCATCTGGCTTGCTGCATCGCATTTTGCAACAGGAGGGTCGGGATGAACTTCAATGAATATGCCGTCAACACCCGCCGCCACTCCGGCCCTTCCGAGTGTCGGAAGATATTTTCGCATTCCACCGGCAGGATCCGCACTGGGAATTCCATATTTTCTTACGGAATGAGTGATATCAAAAACCACGGGGTATCCGAAACGATTCAGTTCATAAAAGCTTCTCGGATCAATGATCAGGTCGTTGTACCCGAAAGTATAGCCCCGTTCGGTCAAGATGATTTTCTTGTTCCCCTGGGATTCAATTTTTTTTATCGTATGGATCATGTTTGCCGGGGCGATAAACTGGCCGTGCTTGATATTGATAGCTTTTCCTGATTTTGCAGCTTCCACGACCAGGGTTGTCTGCATACACAAGAAAGCAGGGATCTGAATTACATCCAGCACCTGGGCTGCAGCTTTCACCTGGTCGGGATAATGGATATCAGAAAGAACGGGCAATGAAAATTGCTTTTTGATTTTTTCAAGCATCTTCAAACCGTCTTCGATTCCGGGACCTTGATAGAAATCCACAGAGCTACGGTTATCCTTCATGAAAGATGACTTGAATATCACCGGGAGATTCAGCTCATGCGAGATCCGTTTCAATTTCTCTGCTGCGGTGAACATGACATGTTCTTCTTCGATTACACATGGACCGGCAATTAGAAAGAATTTTCCCGAGCTTAGGATCTCATCAATCATGCTGATTATGATCATAACCCATCGAGGCAAACGGAAATCAAACCATCTCGGAAGGCGGCTTCAAGACAGAGTAACTTCGATCCCCTATCTCCCTACCCGATCTAACGCCGGTGTCCCTGACGCATGCCGTCCGGGATGCCGGCACGGGTTACTTCATCATTGCAAAATGCACACCAAAATTTCTTGCGCCGCGTAGCGCAAGCCCGCCCGTTTTTTTTCATTGCAGATTAGTATAACCAGAGTCTGTGATTCGATCCATTTATCTCCGCGCGCTTTGCGGTTCTCTGCTTATTGTTTCATGTTTATTTGATTTTTTCACCGGAAAGGGCCCGGCGGTTCGCTGGCGTGGAACCGTCTCTTATCAAACTACATCAAAAAAGCTGGCTGCCATGAACGGCACTATCTGGCGTGTGTGAGTACGAAACGGACGAAAACGGTAACGCACAAAGTACCGTTTGGAAATGGTTACTGTTACCTGAGCTGAATTGTTGGTCAGATTGCTTTCAGGAAGAAGGCCGGCGGGATTTACAGTAACCCGCAGGATGTAAGTCCCGGCCGGTACGCCTGTAATATCGATCCATTGACAGTCAAGCTTCGCGCTGTAAACGTCTTGCCAGCCCACTGTAATGCCTTGATTGCCGCATGTGTACCCGTACCTGGGGCCTGCACCGGAGAGATACTTGGAACCATCCCGGAAACAGAAGGCATTCTTGCGACCGACCACAACCCTGGTGAGGTCGGGAGTCAGAAGTTCGTAACTGGTTGCACTTTTTAAGTGATAGTGGTCGTGACACAGGCTCCATTCAAACAGCTCCGGATGTTCCGCAGGATTCCCCAGGGGAAGATCGGCAGAGCCAATGTTGGCGATTGCAGTATCGAACTTCAGCAGCCGCCGGCTTCCTGTGCCGGTTACACAACCTTCTGCGTAAGAACAGCTCGATGGCCGGATGTTTTGCGTCTTGATATAGATGCTGCTTTGCAGACGACTTGAGTTGACGATCAAATCAGGCAATGCTACACCCTGCACTGAAGTCATCGAACCTGCGTTCAGCACCAGAAAAAGAATGAGGATTCGAAGTTTCATCTTTACCTCCCCGTATCTACATCTTATAACAGGTTGCGCGCGGAAAGCATGGAGTGTGGGCGTCCGATCATCGTATCCAGATTCGCATCGGTAGGAATTCACCGGGCCGGATCATGGAAGTGGCCGGAGTATTTCTACCAGTTCACCGGAGATGTGACCAGCGGCCGACCTACTTCTTACGTGCTGGCTTGCGGATTATCCGGATACCGACAATTTCATCGGTCTGCTTCCTTCGGAAAAAGGACTGATCGTCCGGCTCTGCGGGGCACCGGAAATTGACGATTCACGAACAAAGCTATTGCTTTCCCCGGCCTGAATTGGAAGGCTTTGAAATGAGTATCTTCTCGCCTTTTATCCCCTACGAGAAATTGTGACTTAGACGTTAAGAAGATTTCGGATTTCTGCAGCGAAGGCTGCCTCAGTCCTTCAGTCTGCGAACAATTTCCTGAAGATCATGTTCTGCAGATTCAGGCCAAAGGAGAGCTGAGCCTGCGCCTACATGCCCTCCGCCGCCAAAATCGGACATCAGCCCACCGATGTTCACTTTACAGGTGCGGCGAAAAATCGCGTGTCCCACAACAACGGCAACGTGCTCTTTTTTCGGTCCCCAATGGATCCGTACCGATACATTCGCTTCCGGAAAGATGGTGTACACCAGGAACCTGTTGCCAATCGGAATCGGAGAAACATTACGAAAATCCGTGATGATCACGTTTCCATCCGCGCGGGAATTTTCTCGCGTCAATCGGCTGAATTCCTCCCACTCCGTTTTCATCCGTTCTACGCGATGCTTTACTTCGGCCATCTCCAATATTTTTTCAATGCTGGATTTTTTAAGCTCGCTTACAAGACTCGAAAAGTAGTCTTCAAATCTGCCAAAACCCGTTCTTGGATCGATGGTGTAACCGAGCAGGATATATCCTTTCGGATCCAGCACATCTTCCACCGTCAGATTTGCGCTGTCCATGCGGTCCGTTTCAGCGACCAGCTCTGCAAAGCGATTCAATTTCGGATTGCCGTAATACTCAAAAATCACCCGGGCTGTGCTGGGGGCTGGTCTATACATTCCGCCAAATCTCGGAGGGGGCTTCTCGTTGCTTTCCGTTAGAAGATGGTGATCGAACCACTTGCCGCAGTCAGGATGATAAGGCACATTCGCCAAAATATCATCAGCTCGTACAACAAACTTCTTGTCCGTAATGTCTTGAGGATGGATCAACTCAATCGAATCGATTTGTTCCATTTCGGTGATCAGTACGGCGGATGTCAAACCATCCAAGTCTCCACGTGTTACTAGTCTCATAGGGATTCCTCACATGAGTTGTTTTCTTTATTGAACCGATTGACGAAAACGAAATCAAAGTCGCGTCCTGTCTGTTCATTTTGCTGTGTCACCGATGCGAAACCGGTAGTCCATCCGTAACCGTTGGCGCCGTGTGTCATCAGCATACCCACCTGGCACCCCTCGGTCTTTGAACTTATTGAATCACAAATAGACCTCCTTGTCTGCTTTTTTTTCAGATTGTTCACAATTTGTACGGGATTTGTTTGGCCGCACCACCTCGATTCCATGGCACGGTTCTTGCGAAACGGACAAGGATAGTGAGATCGAATAAAATCAAAGATCAAATTAGATCAAATATCAAAAATCAAATTCAACATAAATCAATCAATAAAACAACTCAAAGGTGAATCGCGCACGTTTTATGGCCATTGTACTCCCGGCCAAAAGGATGTTCTGACTCCGGACGGGATACGGCTCTGTCCCGCGCTAGTCTTCTTGAAGAGATTTATCTGACTCCACCAACTGCGATATCGACCCGAAAATGTGGAACGGGACGGTGCGATGCCGGATCCCGTGCCACAGCTATGGTCTGGATCACATCCTGCGTATCTCTTGCTAGGGATGGACAGATTGGAGATCGGTGACGTTGTTACTGCGCGTGGACTTGCCTTACGACGCTCGCAAAAGAAGGAATGGACGTGACCGAAGAGGAAGCTCTCATTTCGTATCTGATAGGTTACTCGAAACATGCCGCCGAAATCGCACAATCACTAACTCCCTCGAATCCGGTGCGCCTGCTTCTTACTCAGGAAAATGATGCGCTCCGAAAGGCAACCACTCAGCCGACTGCGGACGCGCGAACAAAGTATCTTCTCCAGTGACATTCAAGTCACTGGAGTGCAGAAAGGTGCTGAAGAGGAGATCCGGAATCAGATTTCTCAGGCTGCCAACCTGGACGGAGCTTTTGACGATTTCGGCGATGCGGATTATCATAGCATCCGGCTTGTTCTTGCTGCCGCATCAGAATGATCATGGCCGCTCTTATGAAGGTTCGGAACCGCCCATTGGCCGCCGCGATTTTGTGCGCGGCCCTAACAGTCTCCTATGCGTGTTGGATTTTTCTGTCCAGTTACCCTGAAGGTCTGGAAGAGATT
>CAZDDB010000059.1:0-15416 GCA_964504105.1 uncultured Acidobacteriota bacterium | reverse complement strand
GGACATAACATTGCTGGAAGCGCTCTAGTAGATAACGGCCTGATGGTCGATCTTTCCACAATGAAAAGTGTCCAGGTTGATCCACTGAAAAAAAGAGCATATGTTGATCCCGGCGCGACACTTCGCGATTTCGATGAGGCCGTACAGGCACATGGACTGGCTACACCGGTGGGAATCAATTCAACGACAGGAATTGCTGGTTTGACTGTAGGTGGCGGGTTCGGATGGTTGACTCGCAAGTATGGATTAACGATCGATAATCTTGTATCTGCTGAAGTAATCACTGCTGAGGCAGAGAAATTAACGACGTCTGAAGATGAAAATGCAGACTTGTTCTGGGCGATTCGAGGAGGAGGAGGCAACTTTGGGATCGTTACACGGTTTGAGTTCAGGCTCCACCCCGTCGGCCCGGAAATTCTTGCCGGGTTGATCGTTTTTCCGTTCAATCAGGCCAAGCAAGTTCTGCGTCAGTATCGTGAATTCGTCGAGTCGGCGCCTGAGGATCTGAGTGTCTGGGCTGTCCTTCGTAAGGCTCCCCCATTGCCTTTTCTTCCAACGAACGTACACGGGAAAGAAGTTGTTGTCCTGCCTATCTTTTATGCCGGCGATATGGCCAAAGGTCAAAAGCTGATTGAGCCGTTGCGCGCGTTTGGGACACCTTATGGTGAGCATATCGGCCCTCAGCCATATTCACAATGGCAACAAGCGTTTGATCCCTTACTTACGGCCGGCGCCAGAAACTACTGGAAATCTCATAATTTCACGGAACTTGGAAATGAGGCGTTAGATTCGGTTATAGAGTTCGCCGGCAAGTTACCTTCATCTCAGTGCGAGATATTCATCGGGCTGATTTCCGGAGCAGCGAACCGTGTTCGGTCAGATGAAATGGCATATGCCAGTCGGGATACAAAGTTCGTCCTGAACGTTCACTCGAGATGGGAGAATGCCGCCGATGATACGAAGTGCATTGCCTGGGCACGTGAGTTTTTCAAGGCATCGGCCCCCTATGCAGCCGCGGGAGCTTACGTAAACTTCATGACCGAAGACGAGAGCGATCGTGTCGCAGCGGCTTACGGATCAAATTACAACCGGCTCGTGCAAATCAAGAGAAAATACGATCCAGGGAACGTCTTTCATCTGAATCAGAACATAAAACCAAACCCTTGAACCTGAAACTTCTGACCACGCGGCACTCAAGCTCCGTGAGCTCTTTGTGATCCCACAGCTTTCACGAACGCCTAAAACATTTTTGATATTTTATTTTTTCTTGAACATTCCCCGGATTCCCTTCTTCTGCAGCTGTTCCCGATCGTCCTCATCCAGAGCCTTGAGCTGCACCATAGCCATTTCATTTTTTGGATCCAGGTCAAGGACAGCCATAAAACACTTTCTCGCCCGCAATTTGAGACCCGAATTCTTATAAAGGAATGCCAGGTACAGATGGTTCTCCGGGTCTTGCGGTTCCAATTCTACTGCGCGGTTGAAACTGTCCTCGGCTTCTTTTCTCCATTGATCATTCTTGGAAAGAGAGATACCTAATTGTCTCCAGTATCTCGCATTTTCCGGTGCAATCTGAGTCGCGGACCTCAAAAACTGGACCGCTTCGAAGTAATTTCGCGCAGCCATAGCCCTTTGCGCACTGCGGAAATAATCTTCGGCAACTTTGCTGACCGCACCGCGCTTGACCTCGGAAACTTCGGACGCAATGGTAGCAGTGGTAATTCGCCTGTCCTCAATCGACGCATTGTCGTACAGTTGCCGGGTCTTTGAGATTTTGAGTGTTTCGTAAGCGACATTGATCGCCGAGAAAATTACATCCACCTTCTCCTTCAAAACATGATCTTCCAGGCCGTAAAACCGGTCGGGGTGAAACTTCCGCGCCAGTTTGTAGTACGCAGACTTGATATCGGAGACTTCGGCCTTCGGCGAAACGGCAAGCAATGTGTAGTAATCTTTTCTGGCAAGCGCCAGGTAGGTCTGTTCGATCATTTCCGCTTGAGCTTGATACTGATCCGCGACTTTCTCCGGGGCAGGACCGGCATTCGGCGCCGGCGATCCCTTTGCGGTTGGCTGGAGTTTGGGAACAAGCTGATTCAAATGAGGGGAATCGATAATCCCAAATGCCCAGAGCAGAGCGAGGCTCTTCCTGGTATCCTCCTCATTTCCCGGAACTGTGGAAAGGATCTGGTCCAGGGTGTGGGCTTGTTCCAGCCGTGACAGAAGATAACCTTCCTGCAAGCTGATCTTCACGCGGGTTGTCTTTTCCAGGTAATCCGGAGCAAGCTGAAAGAGGATTTCCCTTCCCGGGATGAGATCCTCCAGATTGAGATTCTTCAGAAGAGGTTGCGCACAATTGTAGAGAAGCTCCGTAAGAGTCAAGACAAACGGAGCCATTGGTAACTGATCGGGTTTCATCTCACATTTTTTCAGCTCGGCGGCAAAGAATTGTGAGAGGTGCTTCTGAACCACTTCGGAGAAAATCCTTCGCAGCTCCTGCTTTTCCGTGATCGCCTTGAATGCCTGTATTTTTTCTTCCGAGTTTGCGGATGAGCGCAGTTTCAAAGCAACTTCGTTCAAGGTCATTTTGCTGAGCCAGGAAGCTGGAAACAAATCGCCCAATTCCACCAGAAGAATCTGAGGACCACGGCAGTAAAGACAGATCTTTCCGGAATCCAAAAACATATTCAGACGAGCGGTAAAGTGTTCGTTGGAATTCAGAAGCCGGACTGCGATTAAAAGCTGTGAACTCGCTCTGAGGGCCATAAATGGCAGAGTCTCCCAATCAATATTGCCGGAGCACGGGTCATAAGCCGAATTCTGTTTCTATCCCTTTTGAGGACAGACGATGATCATTCATCTGCGCAGTCCGTCACCGGACCCGTCCAGCGATCTACCCGGTAACCTTCCCCTGGGGGAACGAAGCGGGCCACTTCAACGTTACCATATTTGATCTTGCTCCGTGTGGGGTTTGCCCTGCCTTCCCTGTCACCAGAGAAGCGGTGCGCTCTTACCGCACCATTTCACCCTTACTCACTCCGCCGAAACGGAATGAGCGGTATCGTTTCTGTGGCACTTTCCCTGGGATTACTCCCGGTTCCTGTTAGGAACCACACTGCCCTACGGAGTTCGGACTTTCCTCCCCCGCCTTGCGGCGAAAGCGATCATCTCACCGGCTCCGGCAAAATGTAAGTTAACTTCTACACTACTCCTTCTTTCTTGATCGCGATCTTATAGAGTTCCAGTTTCTTGTAAAGATTACTCCGCGGTGTTCTGATCTTCTTTGCTGTTTGAGCAATATTCCAGTTGTTCTCCTTTAACTTCTCCAGCAGGAATAGTTTTTCCGCAGTCTCCTTAAAATCCTTCAACGTTTCCAACTGAGCCAGAGATAAATCGAAATCCTTCTGAACGGCTCCTGTTGTTACCGGAAGAACGGATTCCACGTCCCGGGATGTAATCTCGTTCCCGGGGCTCATCAGGATCAACCGCTCCACAACATTACGCAACTCACGAATGTTCCCCTTCCAGGTCATGGCCTGGAACCGATCCAGAACTTCCCGTGAAAACGTCTTGAGCGGAAAATTATTTTCGGTGCAATAATTTTCAGCCAGATATTTTACCAGAAGAGGAATATCCGATTTGCGTTCCCGCAATGGAGGAGCATGTACCGGAATCACGTTCAACCGGAAAAAAAGGTCCTCGCGAAACCTGTCCTCTTCGATCTCCTCCTCGAGTGGTTTATTCGTCGCCGCAATGACGCGAACGTTCACAACGACCAGTTTCGACCCGCCGACTTTTTCCAGTTCCCCCTGTTCCAGAACGCGCAAGACTTTGGCCTGAGTGCGATGGCTCATATCGCCGACTTCATCCAGGAAAATCGTTCCCCCATCCGCCTGTTCAAACTTTCCAATCTTCTTATCTACTGCGCCTGTAAAAGAACCTTTTTCATGACCGAACAACTCGCTTTCAATCAGTTCTTCAGGGATCGCCGCGCAATTCACCTTAATGAACGGTTTGTCCGCGCGGGAACTATTCTTAAAAATGGCCCTCGCGATCAGTTCTTTGCCTGTGCCGCTTTCTCCGCGGATCAGCACTGTTGAGTTGCTCGGAGCGGCGCGCAGGATTGACTCCCTCAGCTTCTTCATTGTATCGCTTTCACCAACCATCTTGAACTTTTCTTCATATTGAAGCTTGAGCTCGCGATATTCCTCGGTCAGCCGTTTCTTTTCAATGGCGTTGCGGACAACGACCAGTAACTTCTCGCGTTCCAATGGCTTTTCCAGAAAATCAAACGCGCCTCGTTTGATGAAATCAACGGCGGTGCTGACACTCGCATGGCCTGAAATCATGATCACGGGCGAAACAAGACCACGCTTCCGCAGGGTTTCAAAGACCTCATGTCCATCCATCCTGGGCATTTTGATATCGAGAAAAATAACGTCCGGCCGTTCTTCTTCAATCGCTCCCAGGCCTTCTTCGCCGGCGAGGGCCGACAGATAGCGGTATCCCTCGTACTCCAGAATCATTTTCAGAGCCTGTTGAATATCAGGCTCGTCATCAATCACGAGAATTTTCGGCTTCGCCATAACGTCCCCTAAACAGGACACTACGAATATAGATGGAAGAAGCGCGGGAAGTCAATCTACGGGTTCGCAATCTTGCAATCTAATCCGGGTTTGTTTTTTCGGAAGTGGCAGACTGGCTGGATGGACGTTCGATAACCAGGGTTTCGACAACGATGGTTTTCTTGTCGCGAATGACTTTCAGCAGCAATTTCTTACCGGGGGCGGAATCTGCGATCAGCCTTCGGAACTGATCTTCCGAATTCAGCGGTTGCCCGTTCACTTCGAGGATCAAGTCATAGCGTTGAATCCCGGCCTTGTCCGCTGGACTTCCTTTCTGGATCGAAGCAACCAGCACTCCGTTGCTCTGCGGAAGTCCGAGCGAATTCTGCAGCTCAGGGGTTACATCCTGCGGCACAAGTCCAAGATATCCGCGGATCACCCTTCCCTTTTCCTTCAATTCCGCAAGAATTTGCTTTGCCGTATTGATCGGGATGGAAAATCCGATTCCTGTTCCCTGCGAACTGATGAGCGTATTGATTCCGATGACTTCGCCTTTGATGTTTAGGAGCGGCCCTCCCGAGTTTCCAAAATTAATTGCAGCATCAGTCTGAATGAAGTTGTCGTAGATGGTTGTACCCAGCTTGCGATGCAGCGCACTGATAACGCCCACCGTCACGGTATGGTCGTAAACAAACGGATTGCCGATCGCCATGACCCACTGTCCGGCGCGAAGGTGGTCGGAATCACCCAGAGCAGCGGCAGTCAGCGGGGCTTTTGACTCGACACGGATCAATGCCAGGTCTGTTTCCCTGTCCTGTCCTATGATCTTTGCTTGCAACTTCTGATTATCGGACAACTTCACATCGATCTTGGTGGCAGAGTCAATCACATGATTGCTGGTCAGGATGTAACCGTCCGCATCAATGATGACCCCGGAACCGAAACCGAAATGATGATGCGGATCGTATTCATCATTCGGGACGATATCTTGCAAAACAATGGTATCTTTTTCGGTGCACGTAATGTTCACTACGGAGAGAGTTGCGCGTTCTGCAATCTCGGCAAAGGAATCGGAAAACGCCACAAGATCCGGCGCAGTTTCGGCTCTTCTCTCACCTGCCGAGGTCATGGTAGTTCCGATCATGATTCCCAGTATCAGAGAAACGGCGCACAGAAGGCCGGCAGCCAGTAACAACCCACCGCTTTTCCACGACATGAATCAAGGATAGCATAACGGCAGCACGGCCGCCCGCCGCAACCAAAGGAATTGAACCACCATGACCGGGTCGTCTCGCTGTTGCTTCCACGTCGCTGCGGTAAACCTTCACGGAATGATACAATTTCTGTGGTAAGAACGAATGTACCGCTGCGTCGTCCTGGTCTTGATAGTCTTTCTGGGCTCGTGCAAGCATCCTGAATACACAAGCGGGCAGGCGGTCTACGAAGGGGAATGCGTGAAGTGTCACAAACTCAATGGGGAAGGCGGAACCAAGGGTCCGGATCTCACATCCATTTTCCGGGAGAAGGATGAGGTCTACTTCCGTAAATACACTTTGGATCCGCGCTCTCTTAAATCGGATGGGACGATGCCGCTTTCGAAGATATCAGATCGTGAGCTGGATCTTGTCGTTCAATACGTCAAGGAGAAAGGCCGGCGCCTTGGGGAGCCGGAAAAACAGCAATGATCCATAATCGCTCCATCATGTTGTGCTTTCTGCTTGCAGCCGCCTTACCAGCGATTTGCGAAGCATCGATCCGGATCGAATCGGTGACAGCAGGACTGGACGGTTATGTCCGCGCTGAGCGATGGGCTCCCGTTGTCATTGAATTGCAGAACAGCGGCTCCGATTTTCAGGGAACGCTGGAGCTGCTCAAAGGAGAAACGATCTTTCGCAAGTCGCTCGATCTCGCGGGAGAATCACGAAAACGGGTGGAGATGATCTACTACCACTCCAGCTATTTCGAGCCGCTTTCTTTCAGGATCGTCGATTCAAAAGGACGGATCGCCGTTCAGCAAAGCCTGGAAGTGCGGTTGCTGAACTATCAGGACAATCTGGTGCTTGTGCTGTCTGAAGACACGTACAGTCATCAGTTTTTGAACGGACAGCAGAATCCATGGGGCGGAAAGACCTTTGTTGCGTACTTGAAAAGCAAGGAGCTGCCCGCAGAATGGATCGCCTATTCTTCCGCCGACGCAATCGCCATCGGCAGGCTCTCCCCTGCACAGCTTCCGCCGCGATGCTGGAAAGCGATTGTACAGTATGCGGCTTCGGGAGGCGTCCTCATCTGCTCTGCCGCTACAGCAGCCGCAGTCGTGCAAGATCCGCTCGTGCGTGAGAATGTTCCCGGCATATCTCCGGAAATGAATCGTGTCTCGAACGGCACTTTCCTGATCAGCAAGTGGGCTTCCCGCTCATCTGAAGAGTTTCCCTCGTTTACGATTCCGGCGCAGACCGTAGTACCGCGTCCCTGCGACAGGCAGCTTGTTGTATCTGCGGACGGGGACAATCTTGTTACATCTTCTCCCTTCTACAAAGGGAATATCATTTATTTCGCTTTTGACTACAGCCGGTTTCCCGAGAATCTCAGCATCGTATTTGCAAATTTCTGGAATGACTTAATTCATCCTGCTTCGCCCGGACCGCCCGCTTTCTCAAAACCTTTCCGGAAGCGGCTGGAGGAAAACGCCCGCATCCAAAGATTTCTGTACGATGTGCCGGGACTTCGATTGCCGGATGTGAAGTGGTTTTCGTTGTTCTTTTTCATCTATCTTTGCGCGATTGGTCCGTTCCAGTATCTCGTTCTAAAAATCTTGAAACGAAACTCGCTTCTCTGGATTACCTTCCCTGCAATCATATTGATCTTTTCCGCGGTCTCGTTCGGATACAGCCGGATGCGTCACTCCGCCGAATCGCGAATCACGCAGGCGGTCGTGCAGGAAGTATTTCCTCCACTGAATGCGCAAACTATATATCAGGTGTACGGCATGGCGGCCGGAAATTCAGGAATATTCGAATTTCAGGCTATTCCGGAAAACAGTTTTCTGCGAAAATTTGCAATTGAGTCATTTACATATCAGCCCGAGCCTTATCAGTTTTCGGAGGACCTCCCACGAAAGCTGGTTGGAGAAACTTTAAAGAATTGGACGTTTCGCACCTTTGATGCGGTCTCCTTTGGCCCTTCTCCGATGGAGATCGACATCCGCGTCCAGGTGCGCGGGGAGGAGCTGCGCGGACAGGTGACCAACTCCGGCGCTCAGCCGCTTCAGGATAGTTTCTTCATGTATGACAACAAGAACGCGGTACCACTGGGTCTCATTCCTTCCGGTTCCTCGCGGTCTTTTACGTTGCGCCTGAATAACTCCTCCGCCGTTCCATTTGCGGAACCGCAGCTCAGGGATCTACTCGATCTTGGCAATCTATCCTATTCGAACCCGCATTTCTTTTTTGGAAGGATCGATGAAGCCGGAGGAGAGCTGATCATCAATGGAAAAAGCCGTCCGACCGTATGCACAAAGTACATTGCCGTTTACGTAGAGACAAAGGAAGCGGGACCGATTCATGGCTGGGCCCCGAAGCTGGTGGAATGATGGAGTCCGTCCGATGATTGAGTTGAAGGACGTTACAAAGATGTATGGCGATCTGAAAGCGGTGGACAACCTGAGTCTGCAGATTGCTGAAGGGGAGATTTTCGGCTTCATCGGCCCGAACGGCGCGGGAAAGACAACAACCATCAAGATGCTCGCCACCCTGCTGGTCCCCACAAGCGGATCGATTCGCATTGCAGGAATCAATCCTGAAGAGGAACCGCGCGCCGTCCGAAGCAAAATCGGTTACATGCCCGATTCCTTTGGTGTATATCCCGATCTCGCAGTTTGGGAATACCTCGATTTCTTTGGAGCCGCTTATCAAATTCCGCCGAATAAGCGAAACGGTCTGATCGATGACGTGCTTGAACTCACGGATCTGACTGCAAAAAAATACGATCTGGTGGAAGCGCTCTCACGCGGAATGAAACAGCGCCTCTGTCTGGCAAAAACGCTCCTTCACGATCCGGCAATCCTCCTGCTGGACGAACCCGCATCTGGTCTGGATCCCCGGGCGCGCATCGAAATCCGCGAACTGCTCAAAGAGCTCAAGAAGATGAAAAAGACGATCCTCATTTCGTCCCACATCCTTTCGGAGCTTTCCGATTTCTGCACTTCGATCGGGATCATCGAAAAGGGACGTTTGATTGTGTCGGGATTGATTTCGGAAATCGAATCCGGGATCAATCTTTCCAGACCCTATCGTCTGACATCGATCGATCCGCTGCCTCAAATCGAAACTTTCCTACGCTCGAAAGGAATCACACAACTGGACCAGACAGACGGTTTCCTTCAGTTTGCCTGCAGTCAGAATGTGGAAGAAGCTGCCGCTCTGCTTTCGAGCCTTGTAACTGCGGGTTTCCGGATCACTTCTTTTCAGCCGGTCAGCCGGAATCTGGAGGATCTATTTATGAGGATTACAAAGGGAGAAGTTTCATGAAGTTCCTGTGGGAAAATCCGCTGCTGATCAAGGAGCTTCGGGAAGAGGTACGCTCCCGCAAGATCTTCTTTCTCGTTCCGGCGTACATTGCAATCCTGGCCACGGTGGCGCTGATCGCAGTGGGAAACAGCACGGGGACCGCATTCAATCCGCTCGCCCTTGCCGGAAATGCAAGGCTCACGCTGTTTTCGTTTATCATCACGATCTCGATCCTGCTGGGACTGATCGCGCTGGTGCTGGGCGCTTCCAGTTTTACTACGGAAAGAGAAAAAGCCACATATGAGCTGCTCGAACTGACACCTTTATCGTATACCGCACTTGTACTGGGAAAATTCTTGCATGCGATGGTGATCGTCCTGTTGATTCTTCTCTCCTCGCTTCCTGTGATTTCCACGCTTTTTTTTATGGGCGGACTGACCTACTCGGACGTTTTTTTGAGTTTTTTCTATCTCCTGTTGTTTCTTTCGGCGATGACGCTTGGGGCGATTTGTATTTCCATACTTGCGAACCGGACAATCATCAGTATCATCCTGGCTCTTGGCGTTGGAGTAGCAATCTCCATTCTTTTTGGGATCGTCAGCGCCGACTCTTTCCGGCAACCGGCCCAGCTTGGTTTTGCCGTATTGTCCCCCTGGCTGGTAATCTGGCAGCAAATTTTTCAGCCGACTTCGCTCAAACTGGCAGGCGTCATCTTCCCCGTATGGCCTGTGTATCTGCTGCTTTATTCCTTGTTGACTCTTCTTTTGCTGGCATGGGCACGAAATGCGCTGGATAGCCGCAAGCTCGAACGAAATCCCTGGACGCGGTTACTCGGTCTGGTTTTCGTGAACGTCTATGTCGCGATTGGCTGTCTTTGCTCCAGATCGTATGCTCCCTTTACCGCGCGCAATCTCGAAGACTTCTATCAAGTCTTGATGATTGTAGTTCTGGTTTCATTGCCATTCTTTTGCCTGGGTAGCCTGAACGACCGGGACCGCGCGCGGTTCGAGCGGCAACCGCTGTTGGAGTCGCTCCATCCGGGACGGTTGTGTGTAAATTATTCTCCGACGGGACTTTTGTTTCTTGCTGTCCTGTTGCTGACTGTTTCGATCAATATTACGATTTGCATGTCCGCTCCCTGGCGCCTCTCGTTGGTGTACTTCAAGAACCTGATGATCTGGATATTGCCCTGGGTCCTGATCTTTGCCGCACAGAGACAGTCCGGCGCACATGCGAGGACCTTGTTTGTCACCTATCTTTTGACTGCGCTGCTTTGCACTCTGGTTGCAGCATTCCGGCAATCCTCCGGCGCGGCAAAAACAATCTTTGATTTCTATTTGAATACAACAGTGCTGTCGATTCTGTACGGATTTTCTACGTTCTACTTCATCATTGCTCGGATTCACTACAAACGAAAAAAGGAACCGGTTCATGCGATCGCTGCAAATTGACGGGCTCCTTTCCGCGGTGCGCCGATGGCGTTTTGCGGCAATGCTATTGCAGTGTGCAGTGATCCTCGGCAGCGGATGGGCCGTCTGGGAGCTTTCGCGCCGGGTGGAAGAAAAATACCTTTTCCATCATCCCGTTGCGTTTGCGCTTGTCCCCGCCTCTCTGATCCTGCTCTTTCTGTGCCGCAGCGTTGTGCTGTATCTATCCGAAGATGGACCAAAAACAGCCCGGCGGCTTGATCAAAGCTATCATCTTCAAGATCGTCTCACGACATACAATGAGCTTCGGAATTCGCCGCATCCCTTTTTAGCTGCGCTGTCCGGTGAAACGGAAACAAGGATCGCCGGACTCTCAGCCTTTCGGGCTTCCCGGATCGAACGTGGCTCAGCCGCTCCGGCTATGTTCCTGTTTGTCGTCCTTGCTGCGATAGCGGCTCTTCCTTACTTGCCCGTTCCGCAGAAAATCACAGCGCAAAAAGAGCAGCAGAAACAGATCCATCAGCAGGCGAAGGCGCTCACTCAACAGCTCGCAAAGCTGGAAAAAGAAAGCATCCGGCGGCCCGAGCTCAAGAAGCTGCTGGACGAATTCCGGAAAACAATAAAGGAGCTTCAAAAGCCGGACACGGACAAGGTCGAAGCCTTGAAGCAACTGAACACGCTGCAGGACAAATTGAAGCTTACCAATCAGGATTTAGAAAAATCACTGGCCGAAAAACTCGAGCAAGATTTGCCGAAAAGCGACTCGGGAATGCCGGACACAAACGGTATGGATGCGCCCCGGATCGAAGAAATGATCAAGGAATTTCAGAAAGCTGCCGGAAAGGATTTGCGAGGCGGCAATGAAATCGCCGACTCGCTGAAGCAGAAACAATGGTCGAAGCAAGAAATCGATCAAATAAAACAGGCGTTGGACAAATACAAATCGGAAAAGGCGCAGTCGGAAAAGACCATGACCGAATACCAGCGGTCGCTGGAAAATGCGAAGGAGAAGATCGGATCGGGGAAACGGACTTTTGTCACGGATAGCCGTCTGAGCGAACGGGACCTCGAACGGGGAAAGGGAGGTGTCAATGACGGTCCCGGAACCACAAACCTGGATCTTGGACCGCAGAGCTTTGACACGTCCAAGAAGGAACAGGGAACTTCCATGGAAGACCGTACAAAAACGGAATATGAGAAATCGTACAAAGGGGAGCGGGAAAAAGCGGGACGCGATCCGCTTTACTTGAACAGCCGGTGGAACGATACGGGAAACCCGGCATACACACGAATCCGCACGTTTGGCCTGGAAGGAAACAAGGAAAGCCGCAACACTCCCTCAGAGATTGCTTCGCAGGACAGCGGTGAATCCCAAATACAAAAGGAGAAAGTCCCGGCATCGTACAGGAAAATCGTGAAAAAATACTTTGAGAGCATTGAAAAAAATGATTGAGGAAAAGGCGCAGCAATTTCGTCAGACTTTTGACGCGATCAAGACGGAAATTCAGAAACGGATTGTCGGATTGGATAACGTGGTAGACACGGTAATCAGCGCATTGTTTCTGGGAGGCCATGTATTGCTGGAAGGCGTGCCCGGTCTTGGAAAGACTTTACTGGTCAAGAGTCTTGCGGAATCGCTGGATCTGACTTTTTCGCGGATCCAGTTTACTCCCGATCTGATGCCGGCCGATATTCTGGGGACCAACATCATTGAAGAGACCGGGACCGGACAAAAAGCATTCCGTTTCCAGAAAGGTGCGATCTTCACGCACGTGTTGCTCGCGGATGAAATCAACCGCGCTACACCCAAAACGCAATCGGCTCTTTTGGAAGCGATGCAGGAACGGAGCGTGACCACAGCCGGCCTGCACCACACGCTGGAAGAACCATTCTATGTATTGGCCACCGAAAATCCGATTGAAATGGAGGGGACGTATCCCCTGCCCGAAGCGCAACTGGACCGCTTTCTTTACAAAGTGCTTGTGCCCTTTCCCGTAGAAAATGAACTGCTGAGTATCCTCAGCCGCACGACCACCGAAGAAATGACGCGATTAAAACCGGTGGCAAACCGCGAAACCATTCGGAGCTTGATGCAGTTGATCCTGCAGGTTCCCGTTGCTGAACCGGTGTTGAAGTTTGCTGCGAAGCTCGTTCTGCGGACCCATCCGGAAAACGAAGAGGCTCCCGACTTCATCCGCCAGTATGTGCGTTACGGCTCCAGCCCGCGTGGAGCACAGGCGCTCATCCTCAGCGCAAAAATCCGCGCCTTGCGGGAAGGCCGCTATAACGCATCCGTGGAAGACGTAACTGCGCAAGCGCTTCCCTCGCTTCGTCATCGCCTCATCCTGAACATTGAAGGACAGGCGGAAAATATTTCAACGGACAGTCTCCTCACGCAACTCCTCGAAAAGGCACACAACAAAGGATGAAGGCGGAAGGATGAAGGATGAAAAGAAGAAGCCCAAGCAAGATCTGCGAGTGCGTACACGCGAGTTTGCCCTCCGGATTATCCGGCTATACAAGTCATTACCCAAAACTACGGAGGCACAGGTGATTGGGAGGCAGTTGCTCAAAGCGGGGACATCACCTGGAGCGCAATACCGTGAAGCACAACGGGCCAAATCGAATCCTGATTTCATCACCAAGATTGAAGGAGCACTTCAAGAGCTTGATGAATCGAATTATTGGATGGAACTGTTGATGTATTCCCAAATAACCCCTGAAGAAAGACTTCAGGCTCTCGTGAAAGAGTGCAACGAACTAATCGCCATATTTGTGAGCATAGTCACAACAATTAAAGCCAAAGAACCTCCGAAAAAGTTAAGATCATGAAATCATCATCCTTTATCCTTCATCCCTCATCCTTCCTATGCTATTGGTAAACAGCTCATTATTGTCTGCCATTCAACAGATCCAGATCCCGTCACGTCACCGGATCCGGGCTCAGGAGCGCGGTGAGAAAACGGGTTTGAAGAAGGGATCGAGCGTGGAGTTCTCCGATTACCGCGAATACCTACAGGGTGACGACATCCGCAGCATCGATTGGAATGTCTATGCCCGAACCGAACGGCTGTTTCTAAAACTATTTCTGGAAGAACAAACCAAACCGGTCTATTTCATTGTGGATGCCAGTCAGTCGATGGGGTTTGGCTCTCCTTCGAAATTCGACTATGCCGTGTCGCTTGCCACTGCGCTTGTGTTTGTATGCCTGAAACATTACGACCGGCCACGCATTCTTTTGCTGCGGGACACGCGGGTTGATCAGTTTTTCTTTTCTTCACAGAAACAGTTCTTTCCGTTGATCAAACATATTGAGGAGCAGACTCCTTCCGGCGAAACTCATCTTACTTCAGGGTTGAAAAAAGTGGCTCTGGCCCGTTTTCCCCGCGGCATCTATTTTCTACTCTCCGATTTCTACTCACCTGATGGCTTCGGGGGGCTGAAAGTGCTTGCTGCTGCGGGAAACGAGATTCACTGCCTTCAGATTCTCACGGACGAAGAATTGCGTCCTGTCTTGCGGGGCGATTTGAAACTGGTCGATTCAGAAACGGCCAGTCACACCGAGGTTTCCATCAATCCGCAAACACTGAAACGCTATCTCGCCCGTCTCGCGGCGCTTCAACAGGAGGTGCGGAACACAGCCCACAAAGCGGGTGCCGACTTCTACGGTATTTGCACATCCACTCCCCTCGACTCTCTGATTTTGAAAGACCTCCGCAAGGCGGGTATTGTTACATGACCATCAACAAATTGAACACTCCCAGTTGAAGTTTCTCTGCATCGCATCCGCCATCGAGTGCGCCCAGGACGTATCAAGAATTGTGGAAGAATTCGGTGAGGACGTACGTGTCCTCTTTGACGGTCAAATCAAACGGCATTACGCCGCATCGTTCGAAGTGGCACCCGTTTTCATCGGCGCTGACTTTTGGCGGCCAGCCAACGCTTGAGCTTCTCTGTACTCTCCTGACGAATTTTTCAGGAAGGCACCAAGACACGAATTTGTGTACCAACCAATTTCCAGTGGTGCACACGTTTCGTTGCTTGTCGCGAGTGACTTGCCATCCAGGATAGCTATGTGTAGTATATTGATAGACATTACACACTGTTATGGCTACTGTCAGAGCATAGAAGTTAGATCGGAAGAACTTGATCGTAGACGGGAAGAAAGTTGAGCGTCTTCGTGTTGATCCTGGCCGTCGCTTCCCTGTCCGAGGCCATTCGCACAGCGGTTGACCGGACGCTGCATGCGGAACAAGCGTTGGCAGCGCTCGAACGGCTGCGGAAACGGAGCACCTGGGGAAGGAACCTTGCCGGTTATCATCATAGCGGTGTTCGGAGGGAAGCCGCAGATGGCGTCCGATCGCGATTCAAAGGTTATCGGGTACTTCGCGTATGTTTCTCCCGCTGAGGTCGTGTGCACGGGAGATGCGTGCGTTATTTCGGGTTCGGAATCGGCGATGCGCGACTACCTGATCGAGTTGAACCCGGATCGCGAGGGGATGCACACAATCCGCAAGACGCGATTCGCGGAAATCATGTTCGGTATCCGGTCAGGAGCCGCCTATGCCTTCGATGAGGAGGCGTACTCGCGATTTTATCCTCTCGCGCGTGAAGCTGGATTGCACGTTGCCGAGGCGGACTTCGAGACTGCAAGGTCGCGCGGAGACAGGTTTTTCACTGTCAGGGTCCTCGAGTCGTGACGCCGCTGCCGCTGACGAAGCCGCCTCCATCTCAAAGAAGTACAGCTTGTCCAGCGGACTTCGCACTCCTTTGCCTCCTTTGTTGAGCCCGTGCGTGTAGATCATCGTGGTGGCCACATCCCTGTGTCTCAGCAGTTCCTGCATCAACTGCCAGGTGAGTGAGAAACGCGTCGATCTTGCGTTCTCCTCCCGCCAAGTCTTCACGTCACTTCATCAGATGAA
>CAZDDB010000058.1:7209-15498 GCA_964504105.1 uncultured Acidobacteriota bacterium | reverse complement strand
CGTCCGTCTCGATCCGTCTGATCCGTCTGATCCGTCTCAGCAAGATTGCAAAATCTGAATCGTTTATGTTATTGTTACGCTTACTGTATTCAGGGACTTTCGGAAAATTGTCACACTGTTTTTCTTTTCGTCCAGTACACCTGAATTCAGCATAGGGGAATCGATTCATGCCTGGCACCGATATGGTTATGTACGAGGAAGAGTTTCACCAGATCCGTGTTATTTTGCAGAAACTCAAAGAGGATGCAAATTCGAAAATGGTGTTTCTCGTGGACAAGAATGGCCAGCAAATCGCATATAACGGCGAGGTCCGCGATGTGGATACAACGTCTCTCGCATCTCTGACTGCGGGAAACGTTGCCGCAACAGATGGTCTGGCGCGGCTGATCGGCGAAAAAGAATTCTCTGTTCTCTTTCACGAGGGGGAAAGAGATAACATCCATATTTCGATTGTCGGAGGAAGGGTTATTCTGGTCGTCATCTTTGATGTGCGTTCTTCGCTGGGATTGGTACGATTGCGCGTGAAGAAGGCTTCCCATGAGCTCGAGAATGTGTTTCGCACGATCCTTGAAAAAGTGGAAAAGGAGAAGGAAGCAGGAGCTGGGTTCGAATCTCCCTTTGCGGAAATTACCGACGAAGATATCGATAGCCTCTTCAGCGAATAATCACGGAGACGGCAGAGGGCAGGCATTTTTTGCCCACCGGACAGGGATGCAGTTTCAGGCATGACGTTCATCAATTACGCCGCGCGCGAAATCACCTGCAAAATTGTCTATTACGGCCCCGGACTTGGTGGAAAAACTACCAATATTCAGTACATTTACGACCGGACCAATCCCACGGCAAGAGGGAAACTGATTTCCCTTGCGACGGAAACGGACCGCACTCTTTTCTTTGATTTTCTCCCCCTCGATCTGGGGATGGTGAAAGGCTTCAAAGTCCGTTTTCAGCTTTACACGGTGCCAGGTCAAGTTTTCTATGATGCCAGCCGCAAACTCATTCTTCGCGGTGTGGACGCCGTCATTCAAGTCGCCGATTCACAAGTAGAACGCATGGATGCAAATGAAGAAAGCGTCTACAACCTGAAAAAAAACCTGAAAGAGAACGGCTATGAGCTTGCCTCTATGCCCTACTGTTTGCAGCTCAACAAACGTGATCTCTCGAATATCCTTCCCGTGGATGAAATGATGCGCAAACTCAGACAAAAAGATGAACCGGTTTTCGAAGCCGTGGCGTCTAAAGGAATCGGTGTGTTTGACACCCTGAAAGCGATTGCAAAAATGACTCTGCTTGAGCTTCGGAAAAACTCATAGCGCGGCGGAGCCGCACCAAACATGGAAACTACCGGCGCTAGTGTCCTGTCCCATCAAAAACTTACATTTTGCTGCTGGCTCGCAGACTTGATGGCGAGGCGCGAGCGAGGCGCATACTCTCTGGGGTATGTAACGAGCGAGCAACGAAGCCAGCGAGCCTGCGAGCCGCAGCCCTCGAGGGGCACGGCGACGGGCAGGCATCTGCTGCGTTGCCGCTCTTCGACGATGCGCTCTGGGGCATCGACTCCGTCGCGGCGCCTTGCATCTGCCTGCCCGGCGCTCGCGCCAAAATGGAAGTTTTAGATGGGACAGGACACTATATCAAGGTTCTACGAAAATTAAACGTGGACATCATTTGTTCGATTTCATCTACGGCCTGATCCACCTGATCCGGTTTCCCGATGAACTGTACCGTATAAGTTGCGTGATTGTCGTAGGCGGCATACAGGATCGTTTCGTAGAGCACATCGCCTTTTTGAAGATCGGCCCAAAGCACAAGACCGTCGGACCCGCCAATCCCGGTTCTTCCAGCGCCGGTGATCTCGGTCTCAAAACCCAACTCGTCCATGCGAGCCGTGGTTTCCTCTTTCAGATCTTGCAGCATCTGCTCCAGGATCGAATCATCGAACGTCACGGCGTGCTTCATCCGGTCGCTTCCAGTCCAGATTCCCATCAGAATTCCGGGATTCTGATCGCTGCCGCCCCGGTAGAAAGCGTCTCCTGCCTCTTTGAACAGCAGGGATCCCATTTGGTGTTTCGGATAGTGACTCCAGCCTTTCTCCGGAAACGTGAGCGCAAAACGCAGCCGGCTATTCCAATAGTACCCGCTGAACCTCGAGGCCTTTAACAGCAACAACCGGTACGTACCATACCCAATCGCAGAAACCGCAAGCGCAACGATCAGCATCAGTATGTTGCGGTGCAGAGTACTTCGCTTCGTCGCCTTCAGATACGCGGCCGACGTTTCCTGGACAGAAAGTGGTTTCCAGGAATATGCTTCGGCCGAAGAAGGCCCGGCACTTTGAGCAGGAGCTACGGAAGCTGCCGGTGCAACAAAAGAGATGCTGCCTGAAGTGAGAATTGCGGAAGAAGATTGGTCTGCACGGTGTTTGGAGATGACAATGCCGCATTTTCCACATTGATCATTTGCAATCTGGCTCGATCCGCACTTGGGACAGATGCTGCTCATGGGTGATCTCGTAGTAGAATTATAAGATTTCCACGGGTAGTTTCCAAGTGAATAGCGCTGACCCGCAGAAAACGAAATTGAGACGCCGTCTACTCGAATGGTATCGCAAAAACCGGATTCTATACCCATGGCGAAGAACGAATGATCCTTATAGAATCTGGCTTTCCGAGATTCTGTTGCAGCAGACCCGCATCCCAGTCGTTCTTCGCTATTACGATAGGATCCTGAGACAGTTTTCCACGATCGAGGATCTTGCACGGGCTGATGAAAACGCTTTCTTGTCTGTGTGGTCCGGGATCGGATATTACAGTCGCGCCGGAAACATGCTGCGCTGTGCGAGGGATGTTGTTTCCCTGTATGGCGGAAAATTTCCCCGGAACCTTCCTGCCCTGTTGTCATTGCCGGGGATCGGACCGTATACCGCGGGTGCCCTCCGCAATCTCTGTTTTCACGAGCTAACTCCCGCGATTGACGGAAACATCAGTCGCGTCCTGGCGCGAATCGCGAATGATTCCCATCGAATTGATTCCAAGATTTTTCGAGATGATATCAAGCGAATGTTCCTGGAACTGGGAGACGGCATGCCCGCGGGAGAGTTTTTTCAATCGCTGATGGAGTTAGGTGAACGCGTGTGCCTTCCAAAACCCGATTGCCCCCGGTGTCCGGTCCGGTTCGCGTGCCTGGCCCACAGAAATGGCACTGTTCCACAAATTCCGCGGCGCCCGCAGAAGAGAAAGGAACAGACGTACCACTGGTATCTGCTGTTGATTCGGAAAGGGAACGCTTACTGCTTTGTTCAAAACAACAAACGGGAGTTTCTAAAGGAAAGTTGGATTTTTCCGGATGTCCTCAGGAAAAGGAAACTCTCGAAACAGGAGATCACCGCTGCGTTCAAGAAATCGTGGGGATTTAATCTAAAAGACTTGCAGATCTGCTGCACGCTCCGGCATACAGTTACGTTTCGAAGATTGTATGTCCACGTGCTCGAAACAAGACTCAGCCGGATACCCGGCATCGCAGGGAACTGGCTGCAAGAATGCGATCTTCCCGCATACCACACATCTTCGATCACGTACAAAGTACTGCAAAACCTGTAGCGCGGCCTTCCAGCCCGTCTCATGATCGATCCTCCATCAAATCAAATACACTGTAGCCCAGTTTCTGAAGCGTCCGCTGGAAGCAGCCAAGGGGAAAACCCACCACATTGTAATAGCATCCCTCGATTCGGTTTACAAACAGACTTCCGGCTCCCTGGATTGCGTACGCTCCCGCTTTGTCAAACGGTTCGCCTGTTTGCACATACCACCGGATCTCAGCGCGCGTCAGTTTCCGGAAACGCACGCGCGTGCGCTCATAATCTGTAACCATTCGGTTACGTATCGAGAGGGCGACACCGGTCACCACGGAATGCGTCCGGTTGCTCAACAGTCGCAGCATTTTTTCCGCTTCCGCAGCATTCCCGGGTTTTCCCAGTTTCGTTTTACCGGCAACCACCATTGTATCCATTCCGATCACCAACGCGCCGGATGCCCGGCAGCTTCGCACTTTCTCTCCTGCCAGATACATCACTAACTTCCGCGAGTCAACAAAAAAGGAACATTCTTCGCGAATGGGAGGAACAAAGACTTCAAACGGTACCCCGATCTGCCGCAGGATTTCCCGTCTTCGCGGGCTGGCGCTGGCTAGAATCACACGCATCTTGACATCCTATTTTAACAAGACTATGCTCGATTGCGTTACGGGCTTCGTTCTCAAATGTTTTGCTGTTCGATCAAGTGTTCATGATTGTTTTTTGACCAGGGTTCCAACCCTGGTTTTTCTTTTTTCAGGAAGGTGACAGGAAGATGCGCTCAATCGGAAAAGTAAAGTGGTTCGACAACAAACTCGGTTATGGATTCATCAAGCAGGACTCGGGTGAGGAGATCTTTGTGCATTATTCCAAAATCCGGGGAGACGGATACAAATCTTTGAAAGAAGGCCAGCAGGTCGAATTTGACGTCATCCAGAGTGCGGAGGGAAGAACGCAGGCCGATGACGTCGATATCATGCCCACAGCCTGATTCTTCGGGTCTCTCGCAAAGGCGCCAGGACCGCAAAAAGGAGAACCCACAAATCCTTCGGTAGCGTGGCTATTGGACCGGGCGGGCTTTGAGTTTGGCGTGTCCGGCTTCTATCTTCACGAAGAAGTCCACTTGCTTGCAGTGATATCTGTCGATGATTTCCTTCTGCTGCCTGTCCAGCAAATCACAGAATTTTTGAAAGTTCACGCCGGGTTTTCCCTCTCCTGTCTGTTCACGCCTCCTGAGGTATTCCTGAAATAGCTCTTCGCGCTTCTCCTTTTGCGGATCCTGAGAAAGACTCTGCGTCGTCACTTTCGGTTTGGAGTCCGGACTGATAATCACCCCGGATGCATTTCTCCCCTCCTCTTTGAGCCGCATCTGTTTGCTCCACAAATCCTGGTAGGAAGTAAACCGCGCCACGAGCGTATTGTAACGGAAGCGCTGCGCATAGCTCAGTCCCTGGAGAGAGGAATACCGGCGGATCGAGGTTTCCACGCGCTGACGGAGCTGAGCGGGAGGGCGTTTTTCCGCGCCCGAGAAAAACGTATCGTACTCCCGTTTCAACCGGCTCAAAGAACTTTCCAGATCATTCAAGTCACGCTCGACGTCTTTGCTCTCCGGAACTTGCGCAGTTTCCTTGTGATCCGATTTCATAGATAAAACCACAATAGGGGCAGCCAGAGCGTAGCCGCATACGGAAGTTTCATTTGATCGATCCAGATTTCCAGATGGGGAGAATGCTCAACCAATTGGTAAATCTGATGGATTTCCCAGGCTTGATCGGGATGAAACTCGACACGGTGCTTCGTCAGTTTGCCGATTTTCGTAGTACTATAACTGTTGTGAGCCGACGCAAAACCGATCGCTTCACGCCACTCCTCTTCCCCGTCAGGAGGAACTCCAAACTGAATTGCAACGACCGGGTCCTTCTTCCTTCTGTAGGGATAAAGAATGTCTTCGATCGTCTCCTGGATCTTTGGATCCTCCAGGAAGTCAGGTTCTTTTACAACTCGAACCGGGCTCAACTTTGCCTCCACAATGGAACTGAAAACGGAAACTATATCATATAAGCAGAATGAGTGAATCTCAACGTCTCCGAAGTATTCCTTCCGTTTCCGAAGTGCTGGAATCTGTGCTGAAACAGAGTTGGTCCGGTGAATTCTCGAGAGAACAATGGACCCGGGCGGTTCGGGATGAGCTTGCGGAGATACGAAAGCAGCTTCTCAGACAGGAACCCATCGAGCTTGCCGGTTTGATCTCAGGCATCCGGATTCGAGTGCAAGCAGCACATATCCTTTCATTAAAGACGGTCATCAACGCAACCGGGATCATTGTCCACACCAACCTTGGCCGCGCTCCTCTTTCGAAGGAAGCAGCGATGCACGCAACAGAGATTGCCGGCGGCTACAGCAATCTGGAATTCGATCTGAGTGCCGGACGCCGCGGCACACGCGATACTCATGGTGAGAGTTTTCTGGCGCGTCTTCTACCTGCAGAAGCGTCCCTTGTAGTGAACAACAATGCCGCGGCTCTTCTGCTGCTACTGAATACGTTTGCCGAAGGGAAAGAAGTGCTGGTCTCGCGCGGCGAGCTGGTTGAAATCGGCGGGTCATTCCGTCTTCCCGAAATCATGAAAAAGAGCGGAGCCTCCCTGAAAGAGGTCGGAAGCACAAACAAGACACGTCTTGAAGATTACAGCAACGCAATCACGGATCGTACCGGGATGATTCTTGTGGTCCATCCAAGCAATTATCAGATCGTTGGATTTACAGAGAAACCCGCCCTACAGGAGCTTGTAGCTCTGGGAAAAGAAACGGCAGTTCCGATTGTTGAGGACCACGGGAGCGGAATCCTTTTGGATCTGAAGCCATTTGGAATCTCCGCTGAACCAACGATTGAATCGCGTCTGAACGAAGGAATCGATCTGATTTGTTTCAGTGGCGACAAGATTCTCGGCGGTCCGCAGGCAGGAATCATTTGCGGGAAGAAGGGTCCGGTAGCTTTGCTGCGAAAGAATCCATTGTTCCGTGCGCTTCGAGTGGACAAGATGGTGTATGCCGCGCTGGAAGCGACTCTGCTCCTATATCTGAAGGGGCGCCATGAGGGCATTCCCGTAATCGCTATGCTTTCACAGTCTGCTGATCAACTGAAACAGCGCGCTGAAGCCTGGTTGCCGGATCTCCAATCTGCCTTTCCCCACCAATCCTGGCGCGTGGAAGCAACAATCAATTATGTGGGAGGCGGAGTAGCGCCAATGAAAGGGCTTCCTTCGTTTGCTGTTTCCTTGACTCCACGAACTTCTACAGATGAAATCGCCCGCCGTCTTCGGACTTCCGATCTGCCTGTTGTGGCACGCGTCGAAGAAGACCGCATCTACTTTGAGCTCCGCACGCTTACCAACGCGGATCAAAAACAAATCACCTCCACACTGGAAAACATTATTGACTAAGCTAAGGACTTAGTTTATTATAAAATCCATGCGAACCCCGATCCTGGCAGCCACAACAGTGAACATCCATGAAGCAAAGACGCACCTATCCAGGCTTCTGGAGAAGGTTGCGGCAGGCGAGGACATCATCATTGCAAAAGGAGGCAGACCGATTGCGCGCCTGACGGCCCTTCCGCATGCTTTCCCGAAGCGAATACCCGGAACCGCAAAAGGAAAAGTGATTCTTTCAAAACACTTTGCAAAACCCCTTCCCGAAAGGGTTTTGCGCCTTTTTGAGAAATGAGAGCGCTTTTGGATACGAGCACGTTCCTGTGGTGGATTACAGGGCAAACAAACCGGCTGTCTGCTCAGGTTCAAGAAATCATTGAAAACGGACGAAACATCCTGCTGTTCAGCGTGGCCAGCGCCTGGGAGATCGCCATTAAAGTGGAGCTTCAAAAGCTAAGGCTTACCGAGGGAGGGCTAACCGAGTTTCTTCAAGAACAGATTCAACGGAATGGGTTCAATGTTTTGCCGATTCAGTTGAGTCATGCTTCTTATGTCTCCGAACTTCCCCGGCTTCATCGGGATCCTTTTGACCGGGTGTTGATCGCCCAATGCCAAGTCGAGAAACTCCCGATCCTTACGGACGATCGTGCGATTCGCCGCTACAAAGTCGAAACGATCTGGTAGCCCTTGGCACGAACCGAACCTTCCGTCATGCAACGAATCTATTCGCAGCCTGCGGCATCCGGTCTGAGCGAATCAGCGGTGCAGCAAAACATCCCCCAGGTGCAGTGACCGCCGCCCCGATCTGTTTTCTACGTTTTTTCCAAATGACGGTGGCTTTCGCTTTCCGCGCACTTGATCCTTTTTCGGGTAAACCATGGTTTTGCGTTGTTTGCGTTGCGAATCATTTTGTTGCGGCGCGCCGGAATGCTAGAATAAACGACTTCAAGTAAGGAAAAAATGGCGGGCAGAGACGCTCGTCTTTCCCGAATCCAGGGTGAATCGGATGAATACACAGGAAACGATCGCGACACATGGTCTAACCAAAGAGGAATACGACCGCATTTGTTCGATTCTGAAGCGCGAGCCGAACCTGACCGAACTCGGGATGTATTCGGTAATGTGGAGCGAGCACTGCAGTTATAAAAGCTCGCGCGTTCATCTGAAGCGGCTACCCACAAAAGGACCGATCGTATTGCAGGGCCCGGGAGAAAATGCAGGTGTCATCGATCTGGGAGAAGGACTGGCCGCGATTTTCAAGATCGAATCACACAATCATCCCTCCTTTAT
>CAZDDB010000058.1:2403-7199 GCA_964504105.1 uncultured Acidobacteriota bacterium | reverse complement strand
GAACCGTTTCAGGGTGCAGCCACCGGAGTCGGAGGAATCATCCGCGACATCTTCACGATGGGAGCGCGTCCGGTTGCCTTATTAAACTCACTGCGGTTCGGCCCGCTGGACGTTCGGAGAAACCAGTCGCTGCTTCGCGGAGTTGTATCCGGCATCGGATTTTACGGAAACTGCATCGGGATACCGACAATCGGAGGCGAAGTTGTGTTTGAGGATTGTTACAACCTGAATCCGCTGGTGAATGTGTTCTGTCTCGGGATTGCTGAGCAGGACAAGATTTACTACGGCCGGGGCCGCGGAGCAGGAAATTCCGTTTACTACGTTGGAGCCAAGACAGGACGCGATGGAATCCATGGGGCGACAATGGCAAGCGCTGAGTTTGACGAAGAAACCGAATCAAAACGTCCGAATGTCCAGGTTGGTGACCCGTTCATGGAAAAGCTCTTACTGGAAGCCTGTCTGGAATTGATGCAGGGCAACTGCCTGGAAGGGATCCAGGATATGGGCGCAGCGGGGCTGACGTGCGCGACTTCCGAGATGGCAAGCCGCGGTGGAAGCGGAATGCAGGTCTTTCTGGACCATGTGCCGCAACGCGAAAAAGGAATGAACGCATACGAGATCCTACTTTCTGAATCTCAAGAACGAATGTTACTCGTCGTCAAACAAGGTACCGAAAAGGAAGCAGAGAGGGTTTTTGACCGCTGGGACTTACATGCGGAAAACATCGGAACCATTACAGAGGATGGTCTGGTTCGAGTCCAGATGCATGGACAGAACGTGGCGGCAATTCCCGCGCGGTCGCTTGCGGAAGATGCGCCGGTGTATCAGCGTCCGCTCCAAAAATCAGCCGATGACTACACTCTGTTTCAAGGAGACGAGCCTTCAGACTACAACGAAACAGCCCGGCAAATCCTCGCTCTTCCCACCGTAGCATCCAAGAATTGGGTGTACCGGCAATACGATCACATGGTGCGCACAAATACGGTCACGCTGCCGGGGACTGCCACTCCGGTGATCCGCGTGAAAGGATCGCGCGTGCATCTGGCGATGAGTGTGGACGGCAACGCGCGCTTCTGTCAACTCGATCCGTATTCAGGCGCGCAAATCGCAGTCGCGGAAGCCGCTCGAAATGTAGTTTGCACGGGAGCAAAGCCGGCGGCGATTACAAATTGTCTGAACTTTGGAAATCCGGAAAAGCCCCAGATTATGTGGCAGTTCTCACAGACCGTGGATGGCATCGCAAAAGCGTGCAATGTTTTCGGAACTCCTGTCACCGGGGGCAATGTCAGTTTCTACAACGAAACGGAAGGAGTAGGAATCTACCCGACCCCAGTCATCGGAATGGTAGGAATCTTGCGCGATCGTTCCCCGATGACTCCGCACTTCAAACACCAAGGGGATGAAGTTGTTCTGGTGGGCAGGCCGTGCGAGGAACTGGGCGGTTCCCGTTATGCAACACTCCACGGGCCACTAAAAGGACCCTGTCCACAGATCGATCTTGAATTGGAAAAACGTTGCCACGACGCGCTGCTGCAGGCGTTTGAGGAGGAGTGCCTCCAGAGCTTGCACGATTGCTCGGACGGAGGACTCCTGGCAACAGTTGCCGAAAGCTGCTTCGGAGGTTATCCTGATACGTACGGGTGTCACCTGGCATGGGAGGGCAGTTCCCGTCCCGATGCATACATGTTTGGGGAGTCCCAAGCACGTTATCTTCTCTCTTGCAGGCAGGAATCCTGGCCTCGGTTGCAAGCAGTTTTTGATTTTTATCGTGTACCTTATTCTCATCTTGGAAAGACAGGCGGACGAACAATTCAGTTTGACATCAACGGAAAGAACCTGATCCGGTTGCCAATCGAAGAAGTGTACGGCATCTGGTATAATTCGATAGCGAATCAACTGGCGTAACGGCATGCTTCTGGAAAACGATAAGTTTCATGACGAATGTGGTGTCTTCGGGATTTTTGATCACCCGGAGGCAGCCAAGATGGTGTACCTCGGGCTGTATGCGTTGCAGCATCGCGGTCAGGAAAGCGCCGGCATTGCGATTTCCGATGGAGATCGAATTGTTTGCGAACGCGGCATGGGTCAGGTCGCAGATTTTTTCCGCAAAGACCGGCTCGACAGTCTGCGCGGCCATATGGCGATCGGACATGTGCGCTACTCCACGTCAGGCGGCAGCGCTCTCAAAAACGCACAGCCGATTTTTGTGGATTGCCACCGCGGCGAAATCGCGATCGGTCACAACGGCAACCTGGTCAACGCTCCCCTGATCCGCACCGAACTGGAAAAAGAAGGCACCATTTTTACCACGACTTCGGATACCGAAGTTGTGCTCCATATGATTGCAAAATCGCGCCAGCCCCGTTTTGTAGATGCACTCATCGATACGCTTGCAGTGCTGAAAGGCGCTTTTTCCTTTGTGTTTCTCACAAAAGACTGCGTGATCGGCGCCCGAGATCCGTGGGGATTCAGACCGCTATGCATAGGCAAACTCGGCGGGTCCTACGTCCTTGCTTCCGAAACATGCGCGCTGGATTTAATTGACGCTGATTACATTCGGGATGTTCGCCCCGGTGAAATCATCGTGATCAGCGAAAAAGGGCTCGAAAGCATGATGCCCTTCCCCTCCCAGCGGCAGTATAGCTGCATCTTCGAGCTCGTCTATTTTTCCCGACCCGACAGCAGTGTTTTCGAACGCGATGTCTACAATGCGCGCATGAATATGGGACGCCAGCTTGCGCGGGAAGGGCCAGTCGACGCAGATATTGTAGTCCCGGTTCCCGACTCCGGTCTTGTCGCTGCGCTTGGTTACTCTGCCGAATCGGGAATTCCGATCGGGTTCGGGTTGATCCGAAACCACTATGTCGGACGCACGTTTATTGAGCCAAAAAAGAGCATCCGCCATTTCGGCGTCAAGGTGAAACTGAATCCGGTGCGAAGTATTCTACAAAACAAACGCGTGGTCCTGATCGATGATTCGATCGTGCGCGGCAACACCAGTCAAAAGATCGTGAAGATGGTCCGCTCCGCCGGTGCGCGAGAGGTGCACTTCCGCATCAGTTGTCCACCCACAATCGGGCCCTGCTACTATGGAATCGATACACCAACAGAAGAAGAATTGATCGCTTCCCATAAGACGGTTCCGGAGATCGCAGAGTTTATCGGGGTCAATTCGCTTCAGTATCTGAGTCTCGAAGGTCTGTTGAGGGCAACGGAGGACCCGAGAGGAAAGATCTTTTGTACCGCTTGCTATACGCACAAGTATCCGATTCCGATCCCGAAAGAAGGCTTTGAGCAGTTGAGACTTTTCCACAAGCAGCTCGAACCTAAAGAAGAGAAAACCGAGCTGGTTGTCGCCCGGAGTTAGAATATCAAAAATCAAATAAACATAAACCAATTAGTAAAAAAACCTGCTAACTTAGAACCCGCATAAATTTTGTTTGAACAGCTAGCCGGAATTGCCCACTGCCTATACAACCGGTCGAGACTTTCGGAGTGGTTCTTTGCTTATGGAATTATGTTTATTTGATTTTTGATATTTGATTTTTAATATTTTATGAAGTTAGGCGTATTGATTTCGGGACGTGGAAGCCACCTGAAGAACCTGATGGACCGGTGCGCGCGGGGCGAGATCTCCGCATCGGTAACAGTAGTAATCAGCAACAATCCTGACGCGCCGGGCCTTCGATTTCCACGCGAGGCAGAAATCGAGACGGTAGTCTTTTCCCATAAACAGTTTTCTACGCGGGAAGAATATGACGCCGGAATTGTCGACCATTTGAAGCGACGCGATATCGATCTGGTTTGTCTGGCCGGGTTCATGCGCCTTCTTTCACCCGTCCTGATTCGGGCTTTTCCACACCGGATCATGAATGTTCACCCCTCCCTGCTTCCCGCATTTCCCGGACTTCATGCTCAAAAGCAGGCGATCGATTATGGCGCCAAGATCACAGGCGTAACCGTTCATTTTGTGGATGAAGGCCTGGACTCCGGACCGATTATCCTGCAACAGATGATGGAAGTTCGTCCGGACGACACGGCGGATACCCTTGCTGACCGCCTGCTGCCCCTCGAACATCAGACTTACGGCGAGGCGGTGAAGCTGTTTTGTGAGAAGCGGCTGAAAATCGATGGACGCAAAGTTCTAATAGTGTAGTAGATAGAGGTGCCGGCGGGACGCCGGCGATACAATGACACCTGAAGAGCAACTCCAGTATCTAAAAAAGGGCTGTGAAGAAGTGATTCCCGAACAGGAACTTCTCGAAAAGCTGAAACGCGGCAAACCGCTCATCGTAAAAGCGGGATTTGATCCGACCGCGCCCGATTTGCACCTGGGACATGCGGTCCTGCTGCGAAAGATGAAGCATTATCAGGATCTCGGCCATACGGTGGTCTTTTTGATCGGTGATTTTACCGGCATGATCGGCGATCCAACCGGACGCTCGACCACACGAAAACCACTCACCCGGGAAGAAATCAATGAGAATGCCGAGACCTTCAAACGACAGGTCTTTAAGATCTTGGATCCGGTAAAAACCGTCATCGATTTTAACGGAAGATGGCTTTTTGCGCTCGATGCGGAAAGTTTTGTCAGGCTGTGCGCGAAATATACTGTCGCACAAATCCTCGAACGGGAAGACTTTACAAAACGGATGCAAAAAGCTCAACCGATCGGCATCCATGAGCTTCTGTACCCCCTGGCCCAGGGATACGATTCCGTCATGTTGAAAGCAGATGTAGAACTGGGTGGAACCGATCAAAAATTCAACCTGCTTGTGGTACGCGAATTACAGCGT
>CAZDDB010000058.1:0-2393 GCA_964504105.1 uncultured Acidobacteriota bacterium | reverse complement strand
GGTCGGCCGGGAGCTCATGCGGGAGAGCGGGCTGGAGCCGCAGGTCATCATGACCACTCCGCTTCTGGAAGGGACGGACGGCGTGGAAAAGATGAGCAAGTCGCTGGGAAACTACGTGGGAATCACCGAGCCGGCATTTCAAATGTTTGGCAAGTTGATGTCGATCAGTGATGAATTGATGGTTCGATATTATCTGCTTCTGACCGATTTGAGCTTGCAGCAGATAAAGGGATTGAAGAAAATCCATCCCCGGCAGGCAAAGGAAGATCTGGCGAAACGGATCGTGACCGATTTTCATGGAGCGGATGCGGCCGGAGAGGCGGCAACCGAATTCCGCAAGATTTTTTCGGAAAAGCAGTTGCCGGATGAAATGGAAATCTTTTCGGTTGCCTCCGGAACTCATCCGGTGCTGGAAGTGCTCCGTGCGAGCGGTCTGGTCGCGAGCAATGCAGAAGCGCGCCGTTTGATCCGCCAGGGCGCCGTTTCGATTGAAGGTGAAAAAGTAACGCATGAAACGCAACCGCTTGTGCTTCACCCGGGCTATTCCTATATTCTGAAGGTAGGACCGCGCAGATTCAAAAAAATCGCTGTACACTAGTGCACTGGTACACAAGGTTCTAAAGCTAGCGGGAGGTACCCATGCGCAAGCTGATCGAGTTCGTTCGGGATATCGCCGAGGACAACCGCATTCCGCTCCAAAACCGCGTCGTGTTAGGCAGTCTCCTGCTGTATCTCATGACTCCCATTGATCTCATCCCTGATTTTATTCCGATCCTGGGTTGGCTGGATGACGCGTTTGTCACTCTGATCATTCTGGATTACATCTTCAATTCCGCCGACACTGATTTGATTCTGGAACACTATCCCTGGAACAAAAAGAACTTCAACAAGATGAAGACTTACGTGGAACGGCTTTCCTGGCTGGTTCCCCCGCGCGTAAGGAACATTCTCTTTCATCATGCAGCCAAACTGGCCATTGCAAAAAAGTCGCGCCCGGCCAAGGAAGAGTTGCCGAAGTAAGGGAGGATTTTTGCACCTCCGCGAACTCCGTGTTCTCTGTGGTTAATCCGGTGAACAAAGTTTTGCTGATTCATGCATCGCTGGGAGCGGGACACCGGCGTGCCGCGCAGGCGTTGCAGGAAGTTTTCCAGAGCAGAGGGGTGGAATCCGAAGTGCAGGATCTGCTGACTTTTCTGCCCGGACCGCTCTCTTCCGGATACCCCTGGGCTTACAACTTCATGATCCAGGATGCGCGCCGTCTCTGGAAATCCTTTTACACCATGATGAATCGGCCTTCCACTCCTTACGCCCCGGCACGATCCATGCTGCAACGATGGCAATTCACGAGGCTCAAACGCTACCTGCAATCAAAAACATTCACGCACATCATTTCCACTCACTTTACGCCATCCGCATTGCTTACCGATTGGAAAACCGGTTCACAGATTGACGCGAAAATCTTCTCCGTGGTTACGGACCACATTGCGCATCGATGCTGGAAACGGACCGGATTAGACCACTACTTCGTAACAACATCCGAAGTAGAAACGCAGCTCATTGCGTGCGGGATCCCGAAAGACAAAATTACCGTTTCCGGAATTCCTGTTTCCTCCGCATTTTCCGTCCCGCGAGATCGAGCCGGCGCGCGTGCAGCCTGGTCGTGCGCACCGAAAGACGTTGTCGTTCTTGTTCTGTGCTCTGGAATCAGTCTCGAAAAGACGGTGAATCTACTGACTGAGCTACGCGATATTCAGCCGCAGTTGCGTCTTCTGATTTCAACCGGAAGCGATCCGGCAAAGGAGGAGAAGGTCCGGTCCATGTTTCCGGATCCGAACTTCACAGTTTTCGGTTTTTCGACCCGCATTGCTGAGATGATGCAGGCTGTGGATTTCATTCTTACCAAGCCCGGCGGTTTGATTGTTTCTGAGGCTCTTGCGATGGGCCTTCCGCAGCTTCTCTTTTCACCGATCCCGGGCCAGGAGGAAGCGAATGCCGATCATGCCGTTCGGCATGGCGCAGCAATCCTGATCGAAGAGAAGAAAGGCGCATTTGCGGATGCAATCCGCGATCTCTTGAGTTATCCCCAAAAACTGAGTGCGATGGCGGATTCGGCGCGTGCACTGGGAAAACCGGATGCTGCCATTGTCATTGTGAATCAGGTTTTGCGCGCGTAGATGTGTGATCTGGCGGCTATTCGAGCTGGTATTCGGATCTTTCTTGCGGTCCCGGTTGGAGGTGGTGTTGCATGATCGCGCGAGCGCATGTATTCCATCGAAGAATCGCATCATCATTCCCCGCAGGCCGTATCGTTTCGGCTTTCTCATACAATTCCATGGCATCGCGGAACCAGTCATAAGCGACATATCCGGAACCCGGGGCGCCATGGTCCAGAA
>CAZDDB010000057.1:3581-15507 GCA_964504105.1 uncultured Acidobacteriota bacterium | reverse complement strand
TATCCATCGTGATGAAGGCAGTAGTGGTTACCTACGTCGTTAAGAAAGGTCATGAAAAGGAGTTTGAGCGGATCTTGCGGCGGCACTGGAAGGTGCTCCGAAGTGAAAAACTGACGACAGACCAGCTTCCTTTCTTGCTGCGAGACCCGGAAAACCCGATGGTGTACAAGGAAATCTTTGAATGGAGGAGCAGAGACTCCTTTCAAAAGGCCAACGAATCGGAAAAAGTTAAGCAGATCTGGAAGAAAATGACCGAGCTGACAATGGATGGCGGGATCGAGCCGTATCACTTCAATAAGATTTGAGAAGCGCGTTACAAAATCACTTCACAAAATTGCCTGAGCCGCTGATTGTACCCGATCGTCCGTCAATCATGCTGATGTTGTGAGAGACGGTGGATGCGATTCCGCTATCCGAGACGGTTCCCGTCAGATGAACCGTAGCTCGTCCTAGCGGATGTTGCGCCTCTCCGTTTAGAACCAGCTGCGTGTCACCAAGATCTCCCGACACATTCGCGTTGATCCCCAGTCCCTGATATGTGTAAGTCCCCTCCACTCTATTTCCGCTTTGCCGGAGGTCCATGATTGCGATCACTGTTTGGCCGGAGGCAAACCCGATCGAAGAGCAGACATCGGCCGGGGAGCAACTTTGTACCGTGATGGTTGCGATCCAGTGCCCCGCCACATTGAACGACGACGCATCATCGTTCATGTCACAGCCGGCGACCAGCAAGACAAGCGCAAACACCCATTTGAAAGATACCTGTATTCTCATTACAATCATCTCCCAATAGATTCAGTTTAACACGTAGCAGGTGCCCAAAATGAATTCATCAACACGATTGAGATTTGCGCCGAGTCCCACCGGATTCTTGCATGTGGGCGGAGCTCGAACCGCGCTCTACAACTGGCTTTACGCGCGCAAAGCCGGCGGAACTTTTGTGCTGCGGATTGAGGACACCGATGTGCAGCGTTCTTCGCAGGAAATGGTCGATGTCATTCTGAACAGCATGCGATGGCTCGGTCTCAACTGGGACGAAGGTCCCTTTTATCAGTCGGAACGGCTTTCTTTATACCGGGAAGCCGCGATGAAACTGGTGGAGCAGGCAAAGGCGTACCGCTGTTTCTGCAAGCCGGAAGATCTCGAAGTGCGCCGGCAAGCCGGAATGAAAGAAAAAGGCGCCTGGAAATATGAACGCATTTGTCTGAATCTTTCCCGGGATGAAATCGAGCAGAAACAACAGGCCGGCGAACCCTTCGCAGTGCGGTTTCTGGTGCCGTCGGGAAGGACGGCCTTTGCGGATCTGGTTCATGGCGAGATTTCGCTCGATCACGGATCGGTGGACGATTTCGTTCTTCTTCGTTCCGATTCGCATCCCACTTATCATCTTTCGGTGGTCGTGGATGACATCGACATGAGAATATCGCATGTGATTCGCGGAGATGATCACATTTCCAATACTCCCAAACAGATCTTGTTGTACGAGGCTTTCGGATCACCGGCCCCGCATTTTGGTCATCTTCCTTTGATCCTTGGTCCCGACAAGAAGCGGTTGAGCAAACGTCATGGATCGGTGGCGGTGGAGGAATACCGCAACCAGGGAATCTTGCCCGATGCATTGGTGAATTTTCTGGCTCTGCTGGGATGGAACCCGGGTGACGAACGTGAAATCTTTTCCCTCGAAGATCTGGTCCGCGAATTCGACCTCAAGCGCGTGGGGAGCAGCAACGCTGTCTTCGATCTGAAGAAACTGCAATGGATGAACGGGAAGTATCTTTCGCTGGTTTCCCTCGATCACGTTGTGGAACTTCTGGATCCTTATTTAACTGACGGTGAATGGAAAAAAGATCCGGCCTTTCGGCAACGCGTGGATCTGATGCGCACTCGCGCGGTCTCGCTGATCGAGCTTGCGCAGATGCTGACGCCGTTCTACACAATGGATTTCGCTTACGATCCGGCCGGTTTGGAAAAACTCCGGAAGGACCCCGCGCTTTCCGGTTTGCTTCAAGAATTTATCCCGAAACTGGACTCGATTGAAATCTGGAATCATCAGGGTCTTGAAGCGCTGCTTCGCGAGTTTACGGATCAACACGGAATTAAAGCAGCCGTGATCATTCATCCGTTTCGTCTTGCGCTTACCGGCAAGACCGCGGGACCGGGTTTGTTTGAGCTTGTGGAGGCGATGGGAAAAGAGGATTCGGTCGCCAGGCTCAAGCGTTTCGTACCCGAGTTGCAAAAAGGGTAAATTTCATGAGACCCCTTCACCCAGGAGAGAGTTTCTCCGTCACGAGAAACCCTCGCAACACAAGTTCCTTCGATTGGAAGATCCCTTCCATTTGCGCGGGTTTTGCGCTGATTCTTTTGGCCACCTTCTATTTCTTTAGATCGAAACCACACGTCCATGAGCCGGTTCCGGTTCGGGTAGATTCCGATGACAACTCCGATTTTGACCGGACGCTTTCGCTTCCGGGCGATCCGGAAGGCCTGGCCTGGAACGGCGCCGAGTTCGTTATGGGAAACAGGATTCGACCTCTGGGCTTCTTGCGGCTCTTCCGGAACGAAGAGGAACAGTATCAGACGCAGCAGATCGATGTCCGTGATCAAGACAACAAACGGCCTGTGCATATTTGGACGGTTGCCTGGACCGGCAAACATTACATTGGCTACACAGAAGGAAAGAATTTTGACTCGCATTCCCGGTATGTTTTTACGGTTCATGATCCGCAGACGTTTGAAGTGATCCGGCATTATCCTGCGCCGGAAATAGTGGGTGGTCTTGTTTGGGATGGGAAGGGATACTGGGTTGCGACTCGCAAGAATACAAGGAGTTCCACCAATGATGTCTATCTGTACCGGTATGACCCTGATTTCAAGATGATCGATAGAACCAGACCTCCCGACACCGCATGCGCGGGGCTTGCGTGGGACGGGTCGTATCTCTGGTTTGTCGATACATTTTCTTCAACGATCTATCTGCTGAACGTTGTGGGGAATGAAGTGGAAGTCGTTCACAAATACTATCCGGCTTTCAAAAACATGAGCGCAATCGGTTTTGACGGGGAGAATATCTGGGTTGGTGAATACGATCATGGTCAGCTCCACCGTTTGAATCCTGAGCTGAAATCGATGTGGGCGGACGGAGACTTCCATATTCAGGATCAGGAGATGGCACAGAACGAACTGGCAGGAGAAGAAGCAGAACCGGCATCTTCTGAGCGGCCCGCCCCGCAAAGCAAAATCAAGCCGGGTGAAAAGTTTCATGTGAAGTCTTTTGTGGCGGAGCGGAAATGGAATTCTCTCTATGGCAGTTGGAACATTCATTTTGATGAGTCGCTGTTTGCAAATACGTCCTCGGATTCTTATTTCCTCACGTATGTGAAGTATGGCGTGACTGTTACCGGCATGACCCTGAGCCAATCGGGAGGGATCGTTTCGTTCGATGCGTTTCCGGGAGAGAATGCACGGGAGGATGAGCTGCTGCTTGAGGATCCGGAGGCCGGAGTTTATTTTGCCAAACTTTTCGTGGATATCCAATACGTAGACGAAAACGGACAGAACCGCACGATCAAGAAGATTCTGGCAGAGCGACAAATATCGAGAGAGCCGTGATGAATGTTCCGGATGATCTTTCGTCCGCAAAAGCGCTGAAGTTTGTAATCCTTCTTGGTCTGGTCAGTTTGCTTGCAGACGCTACGTACGAATCAGGGCGCAGCATCTCGGGTCCGTTTCTGGCTTTGCTCGGCGCAAGCGGCGCCATCGTAGGACTGGTTGCCGGGTTTGGCGAGTTGATTGGTTACGGTTTGCGCCTCGCATCCGGTTACATTGCCGAAAAGACAGGCAAGTACTGGGGCATTACGATCTTCGGTTACGCCGTGAACTTGCTGGCGGTTCCTGCGCTGGCTCTTGCGGGAAGCTGGGAGATTGCTGCATCATTGCTGGTTCTTGAGCGTGTTGGAAAAGCGATCCGTACTCCCGCGCGCGATGTGATGCTGTCGCACGCCACCAGCCGCATGGGACGCGGATGGGGATTTGGTTTGCATGAAGCAATGGACCAGATCGGCGCCGTCCTGGGTCCCGTGATTGTTGCCGTTATCCTGTATTACAAAAATGGTTACCACACCGCTTTTGCGTGGCTGCTTGTTCCTGCTCTGCTCACGCTCAGTGTGCTGGTAGCTGCCAGATTCCTGTATCCCAGACCGCGCGATTTTGAATTCAACATCCCCGCTCTGGAACGGAAAGGATTCCCGCGATCCTACTGGATCTATCTGATAGCCGTTTGCCTGGTTGCGGCGGGATTCGCAGATTTTCCATTGATTGCATTTCATTTGAAGAAGATATCAGCTGCTTCGGATAGTTCGATTCCGGTACTGTACGCAATCGCCATGGGCGTGGATGCACTTGCTGCCCTGATCTTTGGACGATTATTCGATCGAAAAGGTGTTCCGGTTCTTGCCGCTGCATTTCTCGCTTCTGCCTTCTTTGCGCCGCTTGCGTTCGGCAGAACCTTCCCGTTTGCCATCGCCGGAATGGCGCTATGGGGGATCGGAATGGGCGCTCAGGAATCGATCATGCGGGCAGCCATCGCAAACATGGTCCCACCGGATAAACGCGGATCTGCGTACGGCATTTTCAATGCAACCTTTGGAATCGTCTGGTTTCTGGGCAGCGCGCTGATGGGTCTGTTGTACGATATCTCGCTCCCCGCTCTCATATTCTTTTCTGTCATCGTGCAACTCAGCGCTGTTCCACTACTCTTGCGACTGCGCAACGAGGGGAGATCGGGCTAACCACGAAGCACGACAGCCTGTAGCGCGGGCGTCCGGCCGGCCCTGGGCTCTCTGATTCCAACCCGCCCGCCGGTTATTGGCATCTCTCTTGCACTATGTTGAGGCAGGAGGAAAATTCAAATGAGAAAATGGAAGAAAATGTTTACTGTATTCATGTGTCTGCTTGTCCTGGCGATTGGAGCCAATCATTCCATGGCTTCAGATGGTGACAAAGCTCTACGCACGCACAAGAAAAGTCACAAGTGGCTGATCCCGGTGATGGCTGCCGGGGGATTTGCCGCCGGGATGTTACTCGGTCTGAGTGCCTACGACGACGCAATCAATTCGGACAGCAAAGTGTGGACAACTGCCGTTGTTCTTGGCGCTGCAAGCGGCATTGCAGGCTGGTGGACCGCCCGTAAGATTGATCACGACTATCGTGTTCCGGGTCTGGGACGTGTAAAACCTGAAACGCGAAAAGCTGCTCCTGTGATCGCGCATTCAACCGGCGATCACAAAAACCGATCTATCCTTTCGGATATAGATCGTATCTATCCGTCCTATCTGTCGCTGAATCAAAGACCAATAAGTGGCAGTACCCCCTGAAGTCGATTATGCGGTGTCTGGTTCAACACTCGAGGCGAAAAAGATGCCGGCGAACGCAAACAGAGAGTACTCTGCGAAAAACAGAATGTCCTGCAGGCGATAGATCAAAGTGTTGACTTCTCGAAAGTAACCCCACACGACATCGGATGCGGCAATCGTTGCAAAGGTGATGAACATCAACAGCGATCCCCTGGCAAGTCTCGTATCTTGAAGATCCCTTCCGGCATACATCAAAAGAAGGAAACAGAAGGCGATACAAGAATCGATTGTGGGATAAGTAAAGTCCAGAATCTTCAAGGCCCCGGAACGATCCGTAGCAGTCAGATGAGGCCACACCACAAACGCCAGAATGGCAACGTAAGCGGCGGCAAACAAAAGACTGAAAAGGAATCGACCGCCCCGCAGCATTCCTGCGATTGGTCCTTTACTGTAATAACGTGAAAGTGAGACGCCTCCGCTGAGGAACAAAGAAGAACCGACCAGCCAGAAACAATCGGAAACGCTTCCATAAGAACCCTGGAACAGAATCATTTCCGCATATGTTTCCATCAACTGGGCAAGGAACCACATCCACAATCCACCCGCAACGCAGGCCCATCCCTTCCAGGGCCCATTCTTTGCCAGAGCTCCCAACGCCAGTTGATTAAACTGCATTCCGGAAACAAAAATCACGGCGGCTTGAAGGAAGTTTCCAATGAATACGATTTCGGAAGTTCGCCACCAGATTGCATAAACGATTACGCAAACAGCGAGAATCACAAGAAAAAGATACAGCGCTTTCCGGACGCTCAAGGTTGTCCCCGCGCGCAATTATATTCCGATTCAGTGCAAAGGATAGGAATAACCACAAAGGCACCAAGGCACACGAATATGAGCATGGAGGGTGTAAGGCAGAGAATGGGCACGAAAGCGTTCTTGACAAGAGAGTTAAGCAATCACTTGGTAAGCTTTGGAATGAGTGATTATTCGGTCAGCCAGTGAATCCGGATCTCTTTTTGAAGGGCGCTGAACTCGCGGTCCCCCGTAATGAGCGTTGCGCCATTCAACTTTGACAAGGCGGCTGCATACGCATCGGCGTAGGATATTTTGTACGAGCCTTTGTAAAGCGCGGCTTGTAAAGTGACCTTCAGGTCCGCGTTGATGATTTTCACCGGATACTGATCGAGAGTGACACGGTACTTTTCCGCCAACTCGACTCCTCCATCACGCAGCGCAATGTAATACATCTCTCCCCAGTTCACCACCGAGAGAAAGAGTCTGATCTTTCTGCTCAGCCCCTTCTTAAAAAAGTGCGCTACTTCTCGAGCTCCTGGTTCCCCTTCACAATAGGACAACAAGGCGTAACTGTCCAGGACATACTCTTTCATAGGTCGCGTTCGGCGACTTTTTCCTTTTGTAGAGCCTTCAACAGCTTTCCCTTTGTTTTGAGAAAACCGATATTGCTATCGATTGAGTCCGAGGTCAATGGCAGAAGACGGATCTCGCCGTCCCGATCCCAAAAGATTACTCTCGTTCCCTTTTGAATCCCGTATTTTCTGCGGAGGCTGGATGGGATGACTACCTGACCCTTGACCGTAACAATTGAGGCTAACATCAAGTGGAGTATATACGAATTCGCATAGTTAGTCAAAATAGAAACGTTATGACAAAAACATGGAATTCATAACTCCTGAACAACAAAATCAGGGAATTACCAGCTCGAGAAAGGAAAAGACTCCAAAGTCTTGCTCGTTCAGTGTCGCCAGTCTTCTTATACCAGCTTGTTTCAAGGTCACTGCCAGAGCCGTGTCCAGGATCCGACGAACCCGCGGGCTTGGTGATGGAAACCGCCTTCCTGTCGATCTTGGCATCGCTGCCCAGGCCAAACGCCGAACAGGAAGTCGCGTGGAGCCGTGCCGGCCAGATGCTATACGCTGCGAACGGCGTCACCACGGCGCAAGAGGGCGCTACGTATGCGTCAGAGCTTGCGCTGATGCAGCGCGCCGCCGCTGGCGCCAACATCATCGACCTGGTTGCATATCCCTTCATCACCGACTTCGTGGTCGCGCCGCTGGATCAGATGTTCGTTGTCTGGACAGCGGTCAATCGGATTTCACGAAGCGGTGTGGTCATCGGACCGGATCAGCGGATCACCCCGATGGAGCGCTGAAGGCGATCACCATCAACGCTGCGTACCAATATGCCGAGGAAAAGTTCAAGGGCTCGCTGGAGGTTGGAAAGCTCGCGGACCTCGTGATTCTCGATAAGAACCCGCTCAAGGTGGAGCCCATGACGATCAAGGACATCAAGGTTGTCGAGACAATCAAAGAAGGGAAGACGATCTACAAGGCCAAGTAAGCGTGTGGCCTGGTTTCGGATCTTTACTTCAGCACGTTTGTAAGAAGACTCTTTGTGGCGTCTCCCCCTTTTCCCTGTACGTAACCCAGAACTTCCGGAACGAATTTCCCAACCATTTCAGGACCCATTCCCAGGGTCTTGAAGGGTCCCGCAAGAGACGCAATGCCAGGAAGGCTTGGTGTCGCCTGGCTTAACATCCCGGACGCGGAAGTCGTATCGGTCTTTGGCGGCTCTGTCTTTGGCGCCGACTTTAACAAATCGTCCATACCCGGCACTGCTGCTGAAACTTTTCCAAAATCCTCAGGACTCAGTTTGCCCTTGGCGTAGTTGAAGATCGAACCCGCTCCACCGGCAGCTTGTTCCGGTTTGATGGAGAACTTGCTGGACAAGGATTTTACCAGCTCGTTGTCATTCACACTGGGAGCTGTTTGAACAGGCTCTTCTCCCCAGGCAGAAAAGGCAACCGATACAACCAGGATGGCCAGAAAAATAATGCTGATTCTCATTCTTTCCTCCTAAATCAAAAAAAGAATAACATCAAAGAGACTATGTGTCATCTGAAGCGGTATCCAAAACAGCTTGGACGCTTCCTAATTCTTCAGCGCGATTACTGTCACTCGAAAATGTGATAGGGTTCTTTTACCTCAAATCGATGACAGATTCCAGAAACCGTTTAATTCACAATAGTAGTCGTTCGAATGTGGGATGAATATGAGATTACGGGCCGGATCGACTCGCTTCGGGGATTACGAGGCCGCGAAAAACAGTTAGACCGCTTTCAACCACCATACCTGTAAAGAAGAACGAAGGATGAAATGATGAAAAAACAAAGAATACTGATCGGTCTTGTCGCTTTGTTGTCAGCATTGACTTCGGGTTGCAGCACATCACCGAGTGGGGTTTCCACCAGCGGTGTTAACACCGCCAACGCCATTTATTTTGGCGGCGACATCATTACGATGGAAGGCGATAGTCCGGCCTATGCGGAAGCTTTGGCTGTAAAAGACGGCAAAATAGTTTTTGTGGGGACCAAAGCCGATGCCGAAAAAATGAAAGGCAGCGCCACTAAGATGAATGACCTGCAGGGCAAAACCATGTTGCCCGGTTTTATTGATGCTCACGGTCATGTTTGGAATGCAGGCTTTCAAAAACTAGCCGGAAACATCCTTCCGCCACCCGATGGAAAGGGAAACAGTATTCAGTCGATCATTGAGATAATGAATGATTGGAAAAGTAAGAACGAAGCGGGTATCAAAAAACTCGGCTGGATAATTGGCATGGGCTACGACGAAGGACAATTATCAGATGGCCGTCGCCCCACGGCAGATGATGCTGATAAAATCTCGACCGATATACCCGTAGTGCTCATGCATCAATCGGGTCATATTGCCACAGCAAACCACAAAGCCCTGGAACTGGCCGGTTATACTGCTGCTACTCCTGACCCTAAAGGTGGAGCAATAATTAGGGAAAAAGACGGCAAGACCCCCAATGGCGTGCTGGAAGAGATGGCGGCATTCAATGTTCTCTTTCCGATCTTAGGTAAGCTAGACCCGTCCGCTAATGAAACAATCGCTTTAGCCGGAGTTGAAGCCTACAAAAGCTATGGTTTTACCACCGGACAGGAAGGAAGGGCCAATGATGCCGCTGCCGAAACCTGGAAAAAGTTAGCGGCTGAAAATCGACTGGAAATTGACATTGACTGCTATCCCGACATCCAGGGTTTTGGCGACTACCTTAGAAAAGAGACCGTAAGTAAAGAATATAAGAATCACTACAGAGTTGCCGGCGCAAAACTCAGCCTGGACGGTTCGCCACAGGGAAAGACGGCATGGCTCACCAAACCTTATTTAGTGCCGCCTGCCGGCCAGCCAAAAACGTACGTTGGCTACCCAGCCATCGCTGATAACAAACGGGTACAGGCATTTTTTGATGAAGCATATGCCAACAACTGGCAAATACTTGCGCATTGCAGCGGTGATGCCGCAAGTGATCAGATGATCACCGCCATACAAAATGCCGAGGCAAAATACGGTAAAGGAGACAGGCGCCCGGTGATGATTCATGCACATACTGTCCGCGCCGACCAGTTGGATAAAATGAAAGAGCTCGGCATCATTCCTTCATTCTTTTCCATGCATACTTATTACTGGGGCGATTGGCACCGCGATAGTGTTTTTGGAAAAGAAAGGGCTTACTTTATGGAGGCCGCAAATACGGCATTTCGTAAGGGAATGATATTCACCGAACATCATGATGCACCGGTCGGCTTGCCAAGCAGCATAATGATCATCGCAACTGCTGTGAACCGGACGAGCCGCACCAACCAGGTGATTGGCGAAGATGAACGGATCACTCCTTACATGGCGCTCGAAAGCATTACCAAATGGGCCGCTTACCAGGACTTCACCGAAAACTCAAAAGGAACATTAAAGGTGGACAAGCTTGCCGATCTTGTTGTGCTGGATAAGAACCCGTTAAACATTGAACCCAAACTACTCTTCGATGTCCTGGTAATGGAAACAATCAAAGAGGGCAAATCAATCTATAAAAAACAAAAACCATGAAGCTCAAAGACCAACTGCTCATCAGTCTTTTTGCGTTGGTCTTTTGGAGTTGATCTATCGGCGTCAGGCGCAGTGACGACATGCCCCCGGGCAGGCTCAAGCAGTTTCATCGGAGCGGACAGACGCAAGGCGTTTTCGCAGGAACGAGGCATAGCGTTAGCGACTCTGAGCTACTGGTTGACCAGGGAGAAGCGCAAGACTTTGAATGTTGTCTCGTCACCAACAATGGTTTTCAGCGAGTTGAAGATGAGCTCGCAAGATATGTCGTCAGAATCGCGCTGTTAGCTTTCACCCTGAGCTGTAGTTCCTCGCCAACACTCAAGGATTATGCGGCCAGTCATCCGTAAAAAACGTGGCTACGTGGCAAGCAATGGGCTCATGCATTGTTCCTCAACGGAATCATGCCCAAAGAATTTATCGATGCAGTTATATCAGACCGACCGGTAATGCTGGTTGCTGAAAAGAAGGCAAGTATGCCGACATGATCGTGCTGGACAGAAATCTTTTTGAAATACCCGTCGAAACATCGATGGGACAAAAGTTCTGTCCACCATTTTTGAAGGAAGAGAAGTCTATCGCGCCGCGAAGTGACCGCAACGAGGGAGTGTCCGCTCTCTGGGAACCAGTCGACGGAATCAAGTACGAGGCCGCGAAAAACAGTTAGCATAAGGACGAGTCTGATTGTCGGCAGCGCTTTGTCAGCCCCGTCGAATGTACTTGTGCGCGGCAACAAGATAGTTCAGATCTCAACTTCGGCTATTGCCGCACCTGCCGGTGCGACTGTGATTGACGGAAAGGGCCGCACGCTGATGCCCGGCATGAGCGATATGCATGTGCATATCTTTATGAGTGCCAGCAGCCAGGCTGAAATGATGGACCCAAGGCAACATTTGAATCTCTCGAAGCGAAAGCAATGAAAGAAGCAGAGCTGATGCTGCTTCGCGGTTTCACGTCTGCCCGCGACGTGGGCGGTCCGGTATTCGGCATTAAGAGATCGATCGATCAAGGGAAAACGATCGGACCGCGGATCTATCCGAGTGGCGCCATGATATCGCAAACCTCCGGACATGGTGACTTTCGGATGCCGAGTGATCGCTCCCGTCGGTTTGGTGGCAAGATTACGGTGGGCGAGCTTATGGGTATCGGCTTCATCGCCGATGGAAGAGATGAAGTTCTGACCGCGACACGGGAAAATCTCCGGGCTGGTGCCACCCAGATCAAAGTCATGGCGGGCGGCGGTGCTGCCTCGCCTTACGATCCTTTGGACGTGGCACAATATACATTGGATAACATTGGATGAAATGAAAGCAGCGGTCGAGGCGGCTGACGATTGGGGGACTTATGTCACTGTGCATGCGTATACACCAAAAGCGGTGCGACGCGAACCTGCAAATCATCGATCCCGCGCTGAGACAACGCGACACGGCGGTCCTTTTCGGTCTCAGGGCAATGATCAAGCTCTGAGATCCACGCTCAGCGAAAAAATGTGGTTTCGAATATTGTAGAAAAGACTGCTTTCGCGCGGCTTTAGTAACCGGATCGGCGGAATGATGCATCAGTAATTTTTGTATCGAGAAAAACCGCATCCGGATACACACCTCTTATCAGGTAGATCGCTTCAGTCGCGTTTCGGGCGTCATACACGGTTGA
>CAZDDB010000057.1:0-3571 GCA_964504105.1 uncultured Acidobacteriota bacterium | reverse complement strand
CAGGCTCTGCCGGAAGGAATCCGATTCATCTATGATCAGAATTTTCATAACTTGAGCGTATACGTCTTAAACGTGATCAGAATACTCGCTTTGGAATAACGATACTGTAACCGGAAAGGGGTATTCTCATGTCACAAATCAGGTGACAAACACTTGGTCAGCAGAAAGTGTATTTGGAAGGTGACGACTGAGAGAGGCATCATCAAGGCTGCGTTCGGCCCAGACCTGCTTGGCGACCTGCGTCTGGAAAATCTGCAGAAGCGAGTTCGAGTTGCGCACCAAATGGTTCACATTCAGGATGTTGCCCCAGACAACTATCTGCTGTCGATTTCGTGTTGAATCATCATCCGCCGTCAGGCGGTAAATCCTGATGTTTTTGGGGCACCAGTAGTCATCGCCGAAGGAATGCTGCCGGTTTTTACTAGCCGGCAATTTCAGCTTGCGCCAACACCGGAAGCGGATGGAAGTAAATCGTCAAGCCGTCAACCTCCGTGAACTCTTTGTGATTCTACAGCTTTCACTAACCACCTGTGGTCCGCAAACCAAAAGACGCAAAGATCGTGTTACCTCGGTCTCTTTGATTCGAGGTATTGAGTCAGAGCGAATGCGATTGCGTCCGGCATGCTGCGGATTCGATTTTCGCCGGATCCGGAGTCGCTGTTGCCCCGAATTCCGGAAAGAATTTCAATCATCAGCTCAATCCGTCTTAATTCCGGAACCGGGGATGCGATCCGGAGAAGGAGGGAGCAAAGCCTTCCAATCGCTTCGGCATCGGCCGACAGGTCTGATCCGTTTTTAGCTGCATTCAGAAACATCTCAAAAGGGGAGCTGTTGACGTTTTCGTTCAGGGTTACATGTACGGTGCCGACCGGACTTCGGACCCTGAAGGTCCTGCCCGGAAGGATTTCCGGTCTGGGTGTGAACCCGCTGTTTTGATCTCCCTGACTTTCGTCTCCTGTCATAATCCAAGCATAGGCGAAAAAAAAGCGAAAGTCAACCGGAAGATCAGGGTAACCACAAAGACACCAAGGCACGAAACGGCCCTGACGGGCCGCAACCAAAGGGCGAGGATCGAACATTGAAGATGGAGAATGGCGGGAAACGGTCTGTAGCGCAAGGCTTTGAGGGTGGAATGACGACTCGAAAGTGGCCTCCAGATACTTGCACAACCCTGTAAATGCGAGCGATCGCGGCTTGTTATTTGGCCAAGGCTGCAATAACCGATGCAAATGTTTCCGGTTCTTCCTCGGGCAGGAAGTGTCCGCATCCCGGAAAGATTTGCACCTTTGCTCCGGGAATCGCGGCCGCGGTCCGTTCCGCCTGCGAGATGGGAAAGAAAGGATCATGATCTCCCCAGAGAACAAGCACTGGAATACGGATTTGCGATAAGGCTTCTTCTATTGGCCGGTAGAGTTCCTGCAATTTCTGCAGGCTTCCGGAAAAGATGATGCGAATGGCGAGGCTTTGCGCACGATCCCCCACGGCGGATGGAACGTTCACTCTTCTTTTTCGCGCGCCGAACCGGCACATTCCTGAAAGAGAGGTACGCGAGAAGAGAATGGTAGTGAACCAGCTTCCAAGCGAAGGCGATGTAACCAGGCTCAGCGGGAAAGGAATGGGTGTGTCGGTAAACGTATTGGTTGCCGCCAGCACTAGTCCGGAGTAATTCTCCGGGCTACGCATCAGCAGGCGCAGCGCCACCGGACCGCCGAAGTCATGACCTACCAGCAACGGTCTTTTCGCGCCGGCGTTCCGCAGCGCCTCTTCGAGCCGCCTTGCCTGCCCCTCCGCGTGTAATTCTTCCAGCGCTGCGCTCCGCTCACTCTCCCCAAAGCCGATCAGGTCTGGGACGAAGTAGCGGATATCCGGTGGAAGATGTTGAACTACTGCGTCCCAGGATCTCGCGCTGCCGGGAATGCCATGAATCAACACGACATCCCGGTCTCCTGTTTCTCTCACGCGGACATGCATCATACCAGCCTCCAATTGTTTATTTAGGTTTCCAACACCGACTCCGAAAGAGTATTGCAAATTTGCTTCGGCTGAGTTATCATATCTAAATGATAGTATCAAAAGGATAGTAAAGTCAAGAAGATGAAAAAACAATACCAGCACTTCTGTCCGGTAGCGCGGACTCTGGAAGTAGTAGGAGAGAAGTGGTCACTTCTGATTGTGCGGGACCTCCTGCGGGGTTCGCAACGGTTTACTGATCTGCAGCGCTACCTGCTCGGCATTACTCCGCGGCGGCTTTCGGAGCGGTTGAAGGAACTGGAAGAACAGCGGATCGTCCAACGCGAAGAAGGCAAGCGTGAAGTCTGGTACAGCCTCACTCCGCGCGGCGAAGATTTGAGGAACGTTGTGGAGTCGCTCCTGCTATGGGGGATCCGGTACGCACTGGGACCCTCGCGGAGGGGAGAAACCATTTACCCGGAGCAAACTCTGTACGCGCTGTCGGTGTGGCTCAACAACAATGCCAAACAACTGAAACATCCCCGCTCCTGGTTGCTGCGGTGGGGAGCGAACGATAGTTGGGCACTGGTGTTTGACGGCAGGAGGTGGTTACCTGCAAAGCATGCAGAAAAAGCGGATCTGGTGCTGGAAACCACACCGCAGGACTGGATTGCCTTTCTGACCGCTCCTGCATCACGAAGAGCACGGCTGGTCAAAAAGATCAAGATAGAAGGAAAGCCCGAAAGGAAGAGAGAATTTCTTAATTCGATGTTGATTTTTCGGTAGAAACAGAACGTGAAAACCGCATTCATAATTGAGCCTGGCATGTCGTTTGCTATTAATCCGTTTTTGCGCAAGCCTTACAAATGTTTTATCGACAAGTGGGGTTGTAGAGCCTAACATGCGTTTCAGGCGAGTTCTTTTCTGCGTCATTGCATGCTGTGTATGCCTGTCCGGTTGCGTGGGAAAGATCCGAAAAGTGGATGTCGTTCGGATCGGCGAGGTACAGGTGCATGATATCAAGCAGAATTCCTTGAGCTGCCTGGTCAGCGTTGATGTTCGCAACTCTCACTCCATGAAAGTGAAGATGAAAGACCTCTCTTTTCAGATGGGAATCACACGGGGGCCGGTTGGATCTGGTCAAATCGAAAAAGAGATGGAAATTGACTCGGACACGGTAAAGAATATTCAGATTCCCCTGTTTGTTGAATACAAGAATTTCAGTCAAAACGATTTCGAAGCGCTCTTTGGTTCCTTTATTCCATACCACATCACCGGCACCTTTGAGCTGAAAAAGCCCATCCACAAGAAGGAAGTCGAGGTGGACTCGACAGGACGGATCAAGGCGCCGGAGCGAATGAAGGTTCAGATGCGGGACGACAGTTTTCTGAATCTGGTTTCTTTTGAACCCTCCGGACTAAATCAGATCAAGCTATTAGCGAGTCACGGAACCGTCGGGCTGAAGATACGGAATCCATTCGGTTTTGATATCGGTTTCTACAGTTTCAAGTACCGCTTTGAATCAGGCGGCAAAGCCGTAGCCGAGGGATTTCTGACCGAGCCCAGAATGCTTTCTCCCGGAATGAATCGGATGGATCTTCCGGTGGAAGTGCATCCGCTG
>CAZDDB010000056.1:7803-15635 GCA_964504105.1 uncultured Acidobacteriota bacterium | reverse complement strand
ATGCGGGCGCGCTGCTGATGGCGTTCGACGACAACCGGGAGATGCTGCTGAGAATACATTGATTCCGGCAATGCCAAGTGCCAGATACAACAACATGGAAACGCTGCCCCATGCGGCCCCGAGGAATGCGCCGGCAAGGGGAACGATGAATGTCTGGAGCGTCATTGGAATCGGTGTAAATGGAAGTGGAATGCGGATCTGAGCTGAAAGGATGGTAAGAAAAGCGAATACCGCTGCGCCAGTTGCTTTGAGGGTGATCCGTTCGGATTGGCTCCACCCCTCGACTCGAACGACCGACTGTTCCATGCCCTTAAACCGGAGATTGTAACATAGAAAGTCTGAACCGCCAAAAGGACTTAGGTGGGAACCGCCAAGGACGCCAAGAGCGCCAAGATAGGGAAGGAATTTCAGCACGGAAAACACGGAATCCACGGAAAGGATAAGCACCGCCCCGAGCCGCCGCCGCCCCGTCGGGGCTCTCTGAAAAAATATTGTAAAACAAAAACCAGAGCGGTCCCGAACCAGGGAAGTTCCCAGAAATGCTTTTTGTTTTGCAATATTTTTTCAGAGAGAGAGCCTGCGGCGTCCGGCGGCTGCTCTGCTCCGTGGCCTCCGTGCTCTCCGTGGTTAAATCCTCAGCGCCTCTGTGGTGAAATCCTCAGATCGTGCGGTCGCAGATGGTGTCAAATGCGGGATAGAAGATGGTGTCGTCGCGTTCGGGAGATGTGGAGATCATGGCGACCGGCGTGCGGAGGTACTCCTCCACAAATTCCAGATACTTGCGCGCATTTGATGGCAGACGCTGCAGCTCACGCAACGCATAGGTGACCGACTTCCAGCCGGGAAAGGATTTCAGCACAGGCTTGCACCGGCCGGTCATCTCGGCTGATGCGGGAAATTCTTCGATGCGACTTCCATCCACTTCATAAGCAACGCAAACGTTGATTTCATCGAGTTCATCCAGGATATCGAGTTTTGTGATACACAGAGCATCCATCCCGTTGATTTGCGCCGCATACTTGAGCGCAACCAGATCGAGCCAGCCGCAACGCCGCGGACGACCCGTGATCGAGCCAAACTCGTTCCCCTTATTCCGGATGAAATCACCGATCGCATCCTGCAACTCGCTGGGAAATGGTCCGCTTCCTACCCGCGTGGCATACGCCTTGGAAACACCGAGCACTTTGTGCACTTCTTTCGGGCCGATTCCCAAACCGGTGCTGATGCCTCCCGCAGCGCAACTGCTGGAAGTGACATAAGGATACGTGCCGTGATCCAGATCGAGCATCGTGGCCTGTGCGCCTTCAAAGAGCAGTCGTTTCTTTTCCTGGATCTGTTTTGCAAGAAACGAAGAGCAATTGCAGACATATTTTCCGATTTCACGGTGGAATTCCGGCACCTGCGTGAAAAAATCTTCGGCGTCTCTTCCCGCGTATTGGTCGCGAAGGCGTGATTCAAAATCGGATTGCATCAGGTCGCACACGCGATAACCGCGCCGTCCGGCCTTATCTTCATAGCAAGGGCCGATCCCGCGCATCGTTGTGCCGATCTTCTGTTTTTTTTCTTCTTCCTGCTCGCGCCAGCGATGATGCGGCAGAATCAGATTTGCGCGATCGCTGATGTGCAACCGCCCATCAAAGGTAAATCCGGAGTTTTCCATCTTGCGGATTTCGGCAAGAAGCGCGGACGGCTCAATCACGACACCATTTCCGATGACGCCGATCTTTCCACCGCGAAACATTCCGGACGGAATCAGCTGCAGAATGTAGCTTTTCCCTTCGATCACGACCGTGTGACCGGCATTGTGACCGCCCTGATACGTGCCACTACATCAAAATGAAGCGAGACGAGATCTACGATCTTTCCTTTTCCTTCATCGCCCCACTGTGCGCCAACAACCGCCAGATTTGTCATGATCGTATTCTACAGTGAATGCCCGAGTTGTGATTCGATTCCTACGATCCAGTCGGGCATCGTCATCAGCTCCGTCATTGCCGCAATATCATCGGACAGAATGCGGTCCTTGTCCATCATCGAAACGCGCGAGCGGATTTGCAAATGCGCGGTTTGAAGAGCCGGCGATGTGGCAAGCGGCGACAGCAGATCGATCGCCTGCGCGGCGCACAAAAGCTCAATCGCCAGCACGCTTGTAACATTTTGTACAATCTGTTGCAACTTCAGGGCAGCAGTCACTCCCATGCTCACGTGATCTTCTTTGTTTGCGGATGTGGGGATCGTATCCACGCTGACCGGATGCGCCAGCATTTTATTCTCCGCAACCAGCGCGGCGGAAGTGACCTGCGCCATCATAAAGCCGGAATGTAATCCCGACTCTCTCATCAAGAATGGGGGAAGCTCGCTTTGCGCGGGATCGACAATCAGAGCAGTGCGTCGTTCGGAAATGGTTGCGAGTTGGGCAACTGCTATTCCCACCGAATCAAACAGAAACGACATGGGCGCGCCGTGGAAATTTCCACCGCTCAGCAGCTCGCGTTGTTCCGGAAAGACGAGCGGGTTGTCGGTTCCGGCGTTGATTTCGATCTGGAGCCACCGGTTTGCCATGTCCAGGGCATCGCGGACAGTTCCATGAACCTGCGGCATACAACGGAGCGAGTAGTTGTCCTGGACTTTGTGATACGAGTCGCGGTGCGATTCGCGGATCGAGCTGCCGCGCATCAAGTTGCGTAAATTGCGGGCGACGGTGATTGCGCCGGGATGCGGGCGGACGTTCACGATCCGTTCATCGAATGCAGTATCGGTGCCCTTCATAGCGTCCAGTGTCATGGCGCCCGCAACATCGGCAATCCGGCAGAGCCGCTGCGCATCCAGACACGCAAGGGAGCCGACCCCTGTCATCGCCTGCGTTCCGTTGATCAATGCCAGCCCTTCCTTTGCTTGTAGTACTACAGGTGTAAGATCCGCTTCTCGCAATGCTTCGAGCCCCGGAACTGGGCGTGAGCCGCTGATCGCTGTTCCTTCTCCTACCAGTACAAGCGCCAAATGCGAAAGCGGCGCCAGATCGCCGCTCGCTCCCACCGATCCGCGCGACGGAATGACCGGATGGACTTTCCGGTTCAGCATGTCCAACAACAGTTGCACCACTTCACGTCTGATCCCGGAATTGCCCTTTGCAAGCACATTTGCGCGCAGCAGCATGATGGCGCGGGTCACAGGCACAGAGTACGCAGGACCCACGCCGGCGGAGTGACTGCGAATCAGGTTGAGCTGCAACTCATTGAGCTGAGTTTTCGGGATCCGGATTTCGCTGAGCTTTCCAAACCCGGTGTTGACGCCGTATACCACGCGGTCGCTTGCTATGATTTCTTCAATGACTTTCCGCGAATCTTCGATCACCGGAATCGCAGAAGGCGCAATCGAGACAGAAGCTTCTTCGTTCGCTACAACTGCAATGTCCGCAAGCGTGAGGCTGTTTCCATCAATCAAAACTTCTTTTGTCATTGTAAGGAATTTACCACGGAGGACACGGAGTGCACGGAGAATTCAAATGTTATTTCCTTTGTGGTAGCAGGCCGAGCGAATCCAGCAGCACGTCCAGACGCGTAAGATCAGCGGGGATCAGCACGCTGGTTCCGGGCCGGGCAAGCGCGCCAAGCTGATTGAGATACTGCTGGCTCAAACGCAACTGCACCGCTTCTTCACCGCCGGGTTCCAGGATGGCGGCCGCAATCTTTTCGATCGCTTCGGCGGTAGCGCCGGCAATCGACTCGATCTCCTTTGCGCGCCCTTGCGCTTCGTTGATCCGCTTTTGCATTTCTCCCATCGATTTGTTAATCACTTCCATCTGATAGCCGACCGAGCTGTTGATGCGGCTCTGCTTGTCACCTTCTGCACGTGCGATCAATGCGCGGCGATCGCGTTCAGCGGTCATCTGGCGCTCCATCGCATTTTTTACCGTTGTAGGCGGTACGATGTTTTTCACCTCATAGCGATGCACATTGATTCCCCAGTGCGGCCCGACTTCATTTAACACGCCGACAATCTTGGAGTTGATGATGTCGCGCTCTTCAAATGTTTTGTCCAATTCCAGTGTTCCGATCACGGAACGGACAGTCGTTTGCGCAAGCTGGATCGCCGCCTGACGATAATCTGTGACGCCGTAACTCGCTTTCACAGGATCCAGCACGCTGATATAAATCACGCCATCGACTTCCACATGCACGTTGTCCGTGGTGAAACAAATCTGCGGCGGCACATTGATGGTTTCTTCTTTCAAATCCTGGATGTACGCGACGCGATCCACAAACGGAACAAGCAGATGAAATCCGGGACCCAGCGTCTTGCTATAGCGTCCGAGGCGTTCCACTACGTATGCAGCCTGTGTCGGCACGATCCGAATCGATCGCAGGATTTTGGAAACAAGAACCAGAAGGATGATGCCCCAAACGAGACCATTAAAATAGATCATTCTCTTTCTCCTCGCGGCTTCGTGATCGGGTAAGGCCGGTCCGGTTTTTCCGGTTCAAACGGCGGCGGCATACCAGACCGGATTTCGCCGTGAGCTTGTCCCGGCGTAGCGCCAACTTTAGCCATGCCTTCGAAGAATCCGCGGATGCTTGCCAGTTGCGCGGGCACAACCGATACGCTGGAGGTTTGCAGGATCTTTCCGAATTCGTCAATGAACTGTTCTAAGATCCGCATCTTGATCGCCTCGGTTCCTCCCGGTTTCCGGATCGCTGCAGCAACGCGGCGAATTCCACTCGCAGTGGCTTCCGCAAGCAGCTCGATCTCCTGCGCTTTTCCCATCGCTTCGTTGATTCGTTTCTGCTTCTCGCCTTCCGACAAATTGATGGCTTCCTGCCGCTCTCCTTCTGACAGATTGATGCGCGATTCTTTGTCGCCAAGAGCCAGCGTGATTTCCGCGCGCTTTGTTCTTTCCGCTTCCATCTGTTTTTCCATTGTATCGATCATGCGTTCGGAAGGAGTGATATTCTTGATTTCGTACCGTATCATCTTGACACCCCATGGTTCCGAAGCGGTGTCGATGGCACGGACGATGTTTTCATTGATGACATCGCGTTCGGAAAATGTATGATCGAGTGAGAGTTTCCCGATTTCAGCCCGCATGGTTGTTTGAGCTAGGCTGATCGCGGCCATTCGGTAATTTCCGATTCCGTAGCAGGCTTTTACCGGATCGGTGACCTTTAAGTACACGACGCCATCCACTTCCACCTGAACGTTGTCTCGCGTGATGCAGATTTGCGGCGGGACATCGAGGACTTGCTCTCGCATTTCCTGTCTGTATGCAATCCGGTCGATAAACGGAAACAGGAAATGAAACCCCGGCATCATCGTTCCACTGTATCTGCCAAGCCGTTCCTTGATAGCGGCTTCTCTCATGGGAATGACTTTGAACATCTTCCACAGGATGAAGAGAACGATCAGGACAAAAATCGTAAAGGCTGTGATCATGGTATCTCCTTTCAGTGATTGTCTTTTAATGCGTGTATCGGTTCTACGATCCAGACCAGGTTGTCACGATAAAGCAGCTTCGCTTTCTCCCCCGGCTCAAGTGTGCGTTCTCTGCAGATCGCGGGCCAGCTAGTGCCGCGAAAGCGAATCCGTCCTTGCGTTTCGGCGCCCACCGTGGACACGACTTCCACCAACTGTCCCACCGCATCCGTGTCCTCGTCAGTCAACTGGAAGCTGGATTCTGAGGGAAGCCAGCGTTTCAAGACCCGCCGGAGCGTAAGCAGAAAGAAAACCGAAAGGACAAACCAGACTACCAGCGAGGCTGTGAAGCTGTCGAGAAGTCCGATCCATTGCAGAACTGCAACCAGGATTGCTGCTGCGCCAAAGAAGATCACAACAAAGTGCGGCAAGAAAAGCTCAATGACGATGAGCAGTACTCCAACGATGAACCAGATCCATGTACCCATTTGCGTTCATTCTACCGCAAAAGTAAGCACGGAAACACGGAATACACGGAAAGGATGAGAATCTCCAGGAACGCCAAAGCTCCAAGAGCAGACCCCGACGGTTTGTCTTTTCCGTGATTCTGTGTTTCCGTGCTTGAGCCGCATCCGGCTTTGTGGTGAAATTGCATTGATGAGAGAAATACGAGCGCCGAGAGGCAATTCCATTAGCTGTAAGGGCTGGTTGCAGGAAGCGGCCATGCGGATGTTGATGAACAATCTCGATCCCGAAGTAGCGGAACGGCCGGAAGATCTGGTTGTTTATGGCGGAACCGGCAAGGCTGCGCGAAACTGGGAATGCTTTGAGGCGATTGTCCGGAGCTTGAAGAGTCTCGAAAATGATGAGACTTTGCTGATTCAATCGGGCAAGCCGGTTGGGATTTTTCGCACTCATGCGGACGCTCCACGCGTTTTGCTGGCCAATTCAAATCTGGTGCCGGCCTGGGCCACATGGGAAGAATTCCGGAGGTTGGAAGCTCTCGGCCTGATTATGTATGGTCAGATGACTGCCGGGAGCTGGATCTACATCGGCACGCAGGGAATCTTGCAGGGGACATTTGAGACGTTTGCCGAAGTTGCGAATCAACATTTTGGCGGCACATTGCAGGGCCGGTTTGCGTTGACGGCCGGTCTTGGGGGGATGGGAGGAGCTCAACCGCTCGCGGCCACAATGAACGGCGCGGCAATTCTGTGTGTGGAAGTTGATGCACACCGTATTCAGCGCCGGTTAGAGACGCGCTACTGCGATGTATCCACCAGGAATCTGGAAGAAGCGCTAAAGTGGATCGATCAGGCGAGAAGCGAAAAGCGAGGTCTTTCAGTTGCGTTGGAAGGGAACGCAGCGGATGTCTTTCCGGAGCTTGTGCGCCGCGACATTACTCCTGATGTTGTGACCGATCAAACTTCTGCGCACGATCCGCTGAACGGTTACATACCGAACGGACTCCCGGATGAGGATGTGAATGATCTGCGCGTAAAAAACCCGCAAGAGTACATCCGGCGGTCGTTTGAGGCGATGAGCGCGCAGGTACGAGCGATGCTGGACATGCAAAAGAAAGGCGCGGTGGTTTTTGATTACGGCAATAACCTGCGCGGTCAGGCATATCAGAATGGAGTGAAGGACGCGTTTGATTTTCCCGGATTCGTCCCCGCATATGTCCGCCCGCTGTTTTGTGAAGGGAAAGGCCCGTTTCGCTGGGTTGCGCTTTCCGGCGATCCGAAGGACATCCATCGCACGGATCAGGCAATCCTGGAAACGTTTCCGAAAAATGAAGCGCTTGCGCGTTGGATCCGGTTAGCGCAAGAACGCGTGCACTTTCAAGGACTGCCCGCGCGAATCTGCTGGCTGGGTTATGGCGAACGCGCTGAATTTGGCGAGCGCATCAATCATCTGGTAAAGAAGGGAGAGATCAGCGCGCCGGTTGTGATCGGACGCGATCATCTGGATTGCGGATCGGTTGCCTCTCCACGCCGGGAAACGGAAGCGATGAAGGACGGTAGTGATGCGATCGCCGACTGGCCAATCCTGAATGCATTGATCAATGCGGTTTCAGGCGCTACCTGGGTGTCCTTTCATCATGGCGGCGGAGTTGGGATCGGACAGTCCTTGCACGCGGGGATGGTGATTGTTGCGGATGGCACGGATGCCGCATCCGCGCGATTACGGCGCGTTCTTACCTGTGATCCCGGGATGGGAATCATCCGTCATGCAGATGCGGGCTATGAGAAGGCGATTGAAGTTGCTCAACAGAAAGGTGTCAAAATCCCGATGAAAAATTAAGCACGGAAACACGGAATCACGGAAAATGAAAAGAATTCTATCCTTATTTTTCCGTGATTCCGTGTTTCCGTGCTTAAATCCTCAGGGATTTGTTAACGCGAGGTGGCACCAGGCGGTCA
>CAZDDB010000056.1:0-7793 GCA_964504105.1 uncultured Acidobacteriota bacterium | reverse complement strand
AGGTGTCAAAATCCCGATGAGGAATTAGGAACCACAGATGGACACAGATGAACACGGATAAAAAAATTAATATCTGTGTTTATCGGTGTTCATCTGTGGTTTCAAAATTCCTACGGATTTGTTAACGCGAGGTGGCACCAGGCGGTCATTCTTTCTACTTCCTGGAATGATCCGCCGGCAAGATCTCGCAACGTCTCACGAAAATGATTGTATCGTTCCCAGTCCGCTTCCAGAAAGCGCGTTAGCAAGGTGAACAACTGATTCCCACGCGAGTCCCAGTCCGTGAGAATCACCGCCTCGTTATAGCTGGAGGAGTAATCTTCGCAAAATTGCTGGATGCTTCTTCCCGAATGGACTTTGACGATTGCGCCGCGAATCCCAAGCGTTCTCAGAGCCTGTACGTCGTGAAACCCCTCCACAATGATTGGAACACATTCATTGACGGCAGATAGTTCCTGTAAAAACTTTCTTGCAGTTGTATTTCTGTCGCGCATGTTTCCCGCCTTTTTCTGTTTGGATGTGATTGAAGCCGGAAATTCATGATCACCCGTTGCATTCTATCATAAAGGCTATCTGGTATCGATTGCAAATGCCGCACACCAGTGATGGTAGGAGAGGAATTAACCACAGAGTTCACAGAGAGCACGGAGAAGAACGGGCAGCCGCCGGACGCCGCAGGCGTTCGCTCTGAAAAGAATACAGCAAAAACAAAGTGAGTTCTGTGAATTGATGAGTCGTTTTCGTTTCGCTTTGTTTTTGCTGTATTCTTTTCAGAGCGCCCAATGGGCCGGCGGCTGCCCTTGGCGATCTTGGTGGTCGTATCCCTCCGTGTATTCCGTGTTTCCGTGCTTTAAAATCCTATCCTTTTTTTACGATGAAGAGGGTGCAGTCGTCTTTGGGGACGGACGATTCGGTGAACTCGTCAACGGCCTGGAAAATCTTATTGCAGAGATCTTTGCTGGTTGAGTCTCGATTGGCCTGAACGATGCTGATGATTCTTTCGGTGCCGAATTCTTCTCCTTCAAAGTTGGTAGCTTCGGTGATGCCGTCTGTGTACATCACGATCAGGTTTCCTTTTTCGAAGAAGACGAAACCGCGTTCGTATTTGGCCTTTGGATAGGGGCCAAGAATCAACCCGCCGCGGGTGAGCTCGTGGACGGTTGTGTTTCCGAAAAACAACGGAGGATTATGGCCGGCATTGCAGTAGAAAAAGTTGCCGTTATCTTCGAGCTCTGCGTAAAACAGTGTGATGAAGTCATGGCTCTTGCCGACATGAGAAAGAACCGTGTTCAGTTTTTGGACGGTGCGGACAATTTTCATATCTTTTTCAAGCCCCATTCGCAGAGCGATGAACACATCGCGCACCTGCAATGCGGCGGGCAAACCGTGACCGCTCGCATCCGCGATCGACAGTCCAAGGATGGTCTCGGAAATCGGGATCACATCAAAGATGTCGCCGCCCACGATTTCCGCCGGTTGGCTGCGTCCATAGATGTCGTAGTCGAAAAACTGGGGAAACTCGCTTGGCAGCAGGCTCATCTGGATTTTTCTGGCTTCTGAAATGTAGATCTCCAGTCTGCGGTGACGGATTTTTAAATTCGCAACATGCCGGATGAGAGTCAGCGAATAGTGAATGTGCGGTTCATCAATCGGTTCCGCAAGACTGAATGAGATAAGATATTCATCGTTATCGCCCAGACTGATCGCCGCGAAACAGGGCGTGTCTCTCGGCATCCCTGCGAGATGCTCGTAGTCTCCTTCGCGCATGAAAATTTGCCCCTGCTCGCGTACTTTCTCAATCGGAGGGTACGTCATGGGAATCGAGTAGGCTTCCGGAACATTCGAGATTCCTGCCTGGGAAACAAGCTGGTAATGGTTGTTTGTCTGTTCGTAGATCCTACCGCCGACAATGCCGAGCTCTTTTCCATATTCCTGAACGATCGATTCGACAATCGAGCTCAACATGATCGCTGTTGCGGGGGAAGATTCAATCTTTTCGATTGTCTTTTCCAGTTTTCGAAGTAGTGTCCGGTAATCCATTGGGGTTCCAAAACGAAACGCGAAATTATAACATAGCAGTGGGATGGAAGACTCGGCAAGCAACCCGGGATGGCGGCGTGGTGCATTCATCATTGCTTCTGCGATGCTCGGTTCCACTCTGCTCGTGTACTTTCCATTTCGTCATGATCTTTCCGCCATCTACCGGTACTGGGACGGACCGCTCTACGCGTATGTGGCAAAAACGCTTTACAGCATCCCGGCGGATCATCCCTTTCGGGCGTATGATCTGCCGCAATTTTACTTCGCCTCGCATTTGCCTCTGTTTCCTCTTCTCATTCGTGTTCTGTCGTGGATTACATTCGGCGACTATCCCTTTGCTATGCTGTTGGCGACCCTGCTCAGCTCTGTTACGGCGGCGGTATTGTTTTACAGGTTGCTGACTGCCTGGCAGCTGGTTGCCAGTCCTATGTGGACCGCTCTGCTGTTTTGTTTTTTCCCACCGCGGTGGCTGCTGTATCACTCGGTAGGCGCAACGGAGCCGCTCTTTTTCTGTCTGATCTTTGCCGCCTTTCTGGCATACAAAGCTCAGAAGACGTCTCTGGTGATCCTCTTGATCCTGCTTGCTTCCGTCACGAGGATTCAGGGATTGCTTCTGATCCCGGCCTTCGGCTTGATTTATTTGTGGCGGAAACAGTGGCGGAACGTTCTGCTGTTGCCTCTTTCCTTGATGGGGATCCTTTGCGTATTCGCCTTCTACGAATACCGTTTCGGCGATTTCTTCGTTTATTTCAAGTGGAATGCCGGCCAGCACCGGATCGTGGATCCGCATCCGTTTTCGTTGTTTCAATTCTATGCAACGCAGCAGAACTGGCATAGTACAGAGTTGTTCTTGTGGACCTATGTGCTCTTTGCAGCAGGAATCCTGGGGCTCTGGAAACACAGGGAACTGTTTTTCTTCTCCGCGATTTTTTTCCTGTTTACAGTCTGTGTTACTCATCTCGATTTAAGCCGCTACATCCTTCCGCTTGCGCCATTTTCCATTTTGATTGGATTCGATTCGATCTGGAGCCGCAAGCCATGCCGGTTTGTGCTGCCGCTTCTGGTATATCTCGATTATTCCTATGTTTGGGGTTGCATACCGTGGAACGCCGCATCCGCGGAGGTGTACGGGAAGCTGCTGGAATTTTTGGCGAACTGAAAGCGGCTGTGTTAACATGAGTGGAATTTTGGAGTGTTGCCGGTGAGCGCGAGTAGTCCGCAAATCCCCGTGTCGGTGAGCCGCGACGAGCGTCTGCTGCAGTTTTATCCGCTGATGCTGGAACTGCACGCGATGGTCGACGTGGACGAAGTCCTGCAGCGGATCCTTCAATATTGTCTCAAGGCGGTGGATGCGCCATACGGTTTGATTGCGTTGATCGACTACGAGAAGGAGCTTCTGGACATCCGCGCAAAGCAAGGAGAACTTCTTCGGAAAACGACTAAAATCGCGCTGATGGAACCGGTGTTTAAGAAGATTGCGTTTGAATCGCATACGGAGATCGTTCACGAACATTCCGAGTCTTCTTTTTATCTTCCGTTCTTTCGCGGGGCTCGTTCCGCGGTCTATGTCCCGTTGATTCTGTTTCAAACGGCGGTTTCGGTTCAGCCGGCCAAGGTGGAGAAGAAGCCTTCCAGCGTTGTCGCCATGCTGGTGGTGGAGGCTCCTAAACCACGCGCTTTTTCAAAAGAAGACCACGCGTTTCTGATGGTCGTTTGCTCTCAAGCGGCGAGTCTCATCAAGACCATGTTGCGGTTTGCGGCGCTGCAAAAGGAAAATCAGCTGCGCGATGAGCTGACCAGCAAAATCCTGAGCATGGATACATCGCAGAGTCATCAGCTGGATCAGCTCTTAAAGAACATCCTGGAGTTGGCCTTTGAGCTGACCGGCACGGCGCACGGCACGATGCTATTGCTGGATGAGACAAGCGGCGATTTGATGATCAAGCAGCAGGCGATCAAAGGAGACTTTCTGGAAAAGCCGCCGGCGCGCCTGACGTATGCAGCCGGGCAGCCTTCCGGAATTTCTTTCGAAGTTTTGAAGACTCGAACTCCTTATCTATGTGGAGATGTTTCGAAGGACCGCCACTATCTGCCGCTCTTCCGGAACATCCAGTCCAATCTGGGCATTCCGATCATTTTTCAGGGACGCGCGATCGGCGTTCTGGCCCTCGAATCGACTCGACCCAATCACTACACGCCGGACCACGTGCGCGCGCTGCAAAAGCTGGTGGACGAAATGGTGTTCTTTCTGCGCCGCGCGCAACTGGGTGAATATATCCGCTTAAAGGGTGGTGAGATCACCATCATTGGAAAGAGCAAGATCATGCAGGAAGTGGATCAGTTTGTGGAAAAAGTGTCGCAATCCGATTCTACCGTGCTGCTTCTGGGAGAAAGCGGCGTCGGGAAGGAGCTGATCGCGCATGCGATCCACTTCAACAGCAAGCGCCGTGATAAGCCTTTTATCACCGTAAATTGCGGCGGAATGACGGAAGAGATTCTTGCAAACGAGTTGTTTGGTCACGTCAAGGGATCATTTACCGGCGCGATCCGGGACCAGATGGGAAAGTTTGAGCTCGCGCACCTGGGGACCCTCTTTCTGGACGAAGTGGCGGATATGAGCATCAAGTTGCAGACACTGTTGTTGCGCGCCGTGCAGCATGGAGAGATTCAGAAGATCGGAGAAGATAAGCCCAACCGGAAAGTGAATGTTCGGATCATTTGCGCCACAAACCAGGATATGGAGAAGCTCGTGGCGGAAGGAAGATTTCGCAAGGATCTGTATTACAGAGTCAATGTTGTGCCGCTGTACATTCCGCCTCTGCGGGAGCGGAAGGAGGACGTACAGGTACTCGCGACTTATTTTGTGGAAAAATTTTGTACACGAAACGAAATGCCTGTGAAGCGCATTTCTCCCGAAGCGATGCGAGTGCTCCAGGAACATGACTGGCCCGGCAATGTCCGTGAGCTGGAAAATATTGTGGAACGATTGGTGATTCTCACGGGCGATCCGGTGATCCAATCCAAGCATCTTCCGGCCACTCTGATGGGGGTTTCGGCGCCTTCGTCTGTTCCGATCCAAGGCGCCTCGCTTTATGAAAAAGTTGCTTCGATCGAATCCTATCTGATACGGCAGAGCCTGGAAGAAAACGAGTGGAACGTTTCGAATACCGCTCGCGTGTTGGGGCTGACGCGCCAGGGTCTGCAAAAAAAGATCCGGAAGTACGCGCTAAAGAAGGGCAGCCCCGCTTCCATCGCATCCCCGCTCAAGTAGTTCTGCGGTTAATATATCTTCATGAAGCTGCTGCAGTTGTCTTCCAGTATCGAAAGCGCGCCGATGGTCAGCGAAGCGCGCGGGACGATTTTCCGTGACCACGGGATTCGCACGATCGAAGACCTGCTCTGGCATCTGCCGTTCCGTTACGAAGATTGGCGGATGATGAAGCAGATCAAGGATCTGCTCGATGGCGAAACGGCAACTGTGTTTGTCCGGGTGAGCCGCAGCCATCTTCAAATCACGCGACGTCAGTTCAAGATCCTGGAAGTATCCGTGCATGATTCCACCGGCAGCCTGGTGCTGCGTTTTTTCAATCAACCCTATTTGAAAGACCAGTTCGAGAAGTCCAGAATGGTCGTGTTGCACGGCACCATCCGGCGTGACCCGTTTGCGCAGGACGGGGAGATGGAGAATCCGCAGTATGAATTTGTGAAAGGGGAAGATCCGGCACAGGTTCTTCAGGTGCGTCCCGTGTACGAGCGGGTTGGAAGCGTCACGCCGAAAATGCTTCGCTGGGTTATCCGGAAGTGTCTGGAGTCGATCCCTCTTTCCGCCTACGGCGAGCCGATTCCGGAAGATCTGCGTAAAAAGTACAAATTAACAGACCGGAGATCGGCGTTTCAGGAATTGCATTTTCCGGGACCCAACGCTCTGGTGGAGGATCTTCAGAACAGGCGTTCCCAGGGGCACAGACGGTTGATCTTCGAGGAATTTTTCTTGCTGGAGATCGGTCTTGCTTACCGGCGAAAAGAACGTCCGAATAAGAAGCGCACGATTCGAGTCGACGATTCGATCCGCGAAAAAGCAAAACGCGCCTTGCCGTTTCGTTTGACCGCGGCGCAAAAGCGCGTCACTCGCGAAATTGTCGAGGGCATGAAGGCTGCCCCGGTGATGTACCGGTTGCTGCAGGGAGACGTGGGAAGCGGCAAGACAATCGTTGCGCTGATGGCTGCGATTGTGGCCGTCGAAAACGGATATCAGGTCGCGTTCATGGTGCCCACCGAGATCCTGGCGGAGCAGCATTTCAGCAACATCACGTATCTATTACGTAATACTAACTATATAGTACGACTGCTGGTCAGCGGACAGCCGAAGAAGCTGCGCGCCCAGATCCTGGAGGAGATCGCGGGCGGGAAGTGTCCGCTGGTGATCGGGACGCATGCGTTGATCCAGGACCCGGTCCGGTTTCACAGGTTGGGACTGGTGATCATCGATGAACAGCACCGCTTCGGTGTGCTGCAGCGGGAAGCATTGATCCGGAAGGGAGAGAATCCCGACTGTCTGATCATGACGGCCACGCCGATCCCGCGCTCTCTGGCTCTCACCGTGTACGGGGATCTTGAGACTTCGGTGCTGGATGAGCTGCCACCCGGGCGCAAGTCCATCGTGACCCGGACGTGGGAGTTAAAACGGAAGGCCGAGCTGTACCATCGTGTCGCCACCTCCGTGAGCCAGGGAAAGCAAGTTTACGTGTTGTGTCCTTTGATTGAAGAATCGGAGAAGTTGCAGCTCTCTGCAGCCGAACAACTGGCGGCTGAGTTACGGAAGGCGTTTCCCGAACTCAGTATTGGGTTGATTCATGGATCGGTTCCTGCACGGGATCGCGAGCAGATCATGCGGGAGTTTTTGGAACGGCAGATTCAGATGCTTGTGTCGACCACGGTCATTGAAGTGGGGATCGATGTACCGAACGCAAGCATCATGGTGATTGAACATGCTGAGAGGTTCGGGCTGTCTCAGTTGCATCAACTGCGGGGCCGCGTGGGCCGCGGCTCGGAACAGTCGTATTGTTATCTGCTGGTTCCTGCCGATTCGAAATTGACAGATGAGGCACAACGGCGGATCAAAGCGATGATCAGCACGCAGGACGGATTCAAGATCGCTGAAACCGATTTGCAAATTCGCGGTCCGGGAGAATTGACGGGAACCAGGCAATCCGGATTGCCCACATTTCGAATTGGAAACCTGCTGCTCGATCAAAAGATCCTGGAAGTGGCCAGAAAGGAAGCGTTTCAATACGTCGAAACGTTGAAAGGAAAACCGGAATTGCTAAAAAGCTTCTTCCAGAAATATTGGAACAACCGGTTTGGCTTAATTCAGATTGGTTGACGAGCTGTCTGTTGCTTCCGGCTCGCTTTTCTTCTTCAGACCGAAAAACTTCATCAGGCGTGACCAGTAGATTTTTACAACCACCAGCACTGCAGCCAGGCCTCCCAGCAGTACTTGCAGCGCCATACTGCCGGAACCGGGATCGAGATAGGCATGCGCTGGAAGCGCAAAGACGAACAGGCTCCAAATCAGAGTCAGAGTAAGGATATATAGTTTCATAAGGGTTCCGATTTTACAGGATTTCACCCAAATACGCAAAAAGCGGAATCACCCGCCCTGCAACCAAGGCCGAGGATAGAAGATTGAATATGGAGGATGGCGGGAAACGGTCTGTAGCGCCGGCGTCCCGCCGGCCAGGTTTTCGTATGCA
>CAZDDB010000055.1:0-15736 GCA_964504105.1 uncultured Acidobacteriota bacterium | reverse complement strand
AGGTGGATGAAGAAGGAAATCTTGCCAACTGGATGATTCCCGGAAAGATGGTGAAGGGAATGGGCGGCGCCATGGATCTCGTTTCGGGCGCAAGGAAGGTGGTCATCGCAATGGAGCATGCGTCCAGGGATGGCGAGAAGAAGATTTTAAAACGCTGCACTCTGCCGTTGACCGGGGTCAGGGTCGTAGACATGATCGTGACGGATATGGCAGTGATCGAAGTGACGGACAATGGATTATTATTAAAGGAGACAGCGCCCGGAGTTACGGTGGATCAGGTACGGGCAGCTACGGAAGCAGAATTGCGTGTTGTGGAAGAAGTGAAAGAGTACGAAATCTAGGAGAGTTCTCAGGCGGTGGTGGAGCATGAGTAAACTGATCACAATTCGGTCTATCGTCATTGTGAACCTTCATAGTCCGAGGGAAAAAATCTGGGGGGTTTTGCTTTCGATCAATTCGTACGGGATTACGGCGCGGGGGATTGACATTAATTCGTTCCAGGACTGGACCCGTTCGGTTGCCAACGAGACCGATTCGATCGGCCTCAGCACTATGTTTATTCCCATGATGCGAGTGGAAAAGGTTACGCTGGACGAATCGGTCGGCCCATTCAAATCATTCAGCGAACAATTTCAGGACCGTGTCGGACGTTCGGTGCTGGAAGTGCTGGATGTCCCCGAAGACGATTACCACCTGGATCTATGACAAGGTTGAATCATGGCTAAACGCGCGCTGCTTAGCAAAGATGAGTTGCAGCAACATCTAACGAAGCTTCCCGGCTGGAAGATTGTAAGGGGAAAGCTGCACAAGGAATACAAGTTTGGCTCCTTCGTGCGAGCGTTTGGTTTTATGACGAGTGTTGCGATTGAAGCCGAAGCCATGAACCACCATCCGGAATGGTTCAATGTGTATGGAACGGTAAAGGTAGATCTGGTCACGCACGATCTGGGCGGCATCAGCACCTTTGACGTAATTCTCGCTGGGAAAATGGATCGGCTCGCAACGAGGTAACCGGATGTTGCGTTTTGGATTTGGATCTTTCATTGTTCTGTTTATTTCTTTTTCCGTATCTGCCGCTTCGATCTCACCGGAACGAATCCAGGGTGATCAGAAGGCCGTTGAGATTTACCGGAACGGCCTCCGTTCGGTGATTGCGTTTGCGGAAAGTCGTCCGGATCTGTTCCCTGCAAGTAAGCTGAACTCGGCCCGGATGTTGTCGCGTGAGCAAAAGGAGGCTATCTGGAACGCATGGAAAAGCATTCTGGATTACACGCTTGCGCTCGACGCGATCGGAAAAAACTACGAGCACTTCTACCTGAAAAGAGGAGAAGAGAGGGACAACTCTTTCTTGATTGCCTACGGTGCATTTGCCGCCCAGTACCGCTTTGCGCTGGAATTCGTTCAGCTTGCGGACAGGGACCCTGGATTTCGCACGCTGCTCAATGAGCCTGTTCCGGAGATCGGCTTGTCGAAGAACAGTTTTGAGAAAGTAAAACTTCGGTTTCTTAATGTTGCCCGCGCAGGGGAGTTTGCAGCCCTGGAGGCTACCTACAAGACAATCGGCGGCACTCAGGCGCCTTCGTTGCGTGCTGCGCTCCGTGAGGACGCGAAATATATTTGGAAGGCCGGAATGTGGAAGGGAGAGGAACTGACTGCCAAAAACGCACTGAAGCTGATCGAGAGATCGGGATTTACTGCGTACTTTCCGGTTCAGGCAGGAATATCCGAATGGATGGGAGACACGAAGGTGTTGCGGCAGGACCGGTCTCTTGTGACGCAACAGCAAATTCAGGAAATGGCCGGACACCTGGAGCCGGGGGATATCTTATTGGAGCGCCGCGAATGGTATCTTTCCAATATCGGACTTCCCGGATTCTGGCCGCACGCAGCGCTTTACATCGGAACACCGGGACAGCGAAGGTCCTATTTTCAAGATGAAGAAGTGAAGGCCTGGGTAATTCAGCGGGGGGCCGTGAGCGGTGATATCGAGGATCTGCTGCGCAGCCGCAATCTGCAAACTTATGCGCTCAGTTTAAAGCCATTTGAGGGTCACGCTCCCCGCGTGCTCGAAGCGATGAGCGAAGGTGTCGTGTTTACTTCGCTTGAACACTCTGCTGAAGCAGATTCGGTTGCCGTCCTGCGCCCGCGATTGTCCAGGAAGGAAAAGGCCGTCGCCTTGCTGATGGCGTTTCATTACATGGGACGTCCCTATGATTTCAACTTCGATTTCCTAACCGACTCACAACTGGTTTGCACGGAGCTGATCTACAAAGCCTACGAGCCATCGAAACAGATCCAAGGACTGCGTTTTCCGCTGATAGATATTCTGGGACGGAAGACGACTCCGGCAAACGAGATCGTCAAGCAATTTGATGCCCAGTTTGGAACAGCGCAACAACAGATCGATTTTGTTTTGTTTCTGGATGGAGTTGAACGCGCCGGCAAAGCCGTGAGTGCTTCGGTGGAAGCGTTCCGGGAAAGCTGGAAACGACCCAAGTGGCATATCCTGACCGAATAGCAACCGGCACCCCGGATACCGCATCAGGATGTACCTCCGACATTATAACCTGAGCTTCCAGGGCGCATGGTAGTATGGGATACGACGATGAGATTGTGGATACTGGCTGTCTTCTTCACATTGACTACATCTTTTCTTGGAGCTTCTGATATGACCGTTCTGCAGTTTGGACGGCTGATCGATGGTCGCGGGCAAGTTTTACAGAATGCATTTGTGGTAATCGAAGGAAACAGAGTTACGAAAATTGGTTCCGGAGAAACAGAAATACCACAAGCTGGTAAAGTCATGGACCTCCGCAGGTTTACCGCAATCCCTGGTCTGATCGATGCGCACACGCATCTAACTTTTTATTGGGATCAAAAGCCAGGCACAGATCCGTGGCGCCAATTGGGAACACTTGGTCCGGCAGTGACAGTGTTTTTGGCCCAGGAAAATGCGCGCAAGACACTCGAAACCGGCGTAACGACAATTCGAGATTTGGGATCCTGGGAGCACACCGATCTGGCGATGCGCGATCTAATCCACCGGGGCGCCATGATGGGTCCACGGATGTTTGTCGCAGGCAATGGCCTTTACGTCAGCAGCTCTGAGTTTCGTCCCGGCGTAGTCCAGCCGGAACCCGGAAGAGCGGATGGCGTTGCAGAGGTTCAACGAGCTGCCCGGCGGGAAATCGCAGCGGGAGTCGATTGGATCAAGATGTACGGATCTACAGGAAGCGATAAGGATGTGACCGGGTTTCAAACTTACACATTCGAGGAAATGAAAGCTGCTGTAGATATTGCTCATAAATCCGGAAAACGCATTGCGATCCATTCCTATGGTCCGGACGCGGCTCGTGATGCCATCAAGGCAGGCGCAGATTCCGTAGAGCATGCAACGGACATGGATCCGGAAACGATCGCAGAAATGGCTCGCCGCGGAACATTCTATGTCCCAACCGTCGATCACAACCGTTATTACATCGATCACCGTGATGAATTCGGTTACGATGACGAAATTGTAAAGGGTCTGCAAAATTACATCGATCGAAATTTTGCTACGTTGAAGCTGGCCGTAAAAGCGGGAGTAAAGATCGCTATGGGTTCGGATGCTGTCTTTACAGGCTTCGGCCAAAATACCCGCGAGCTGGAATGGTTTGTAAAAGCGGGAATGACCCCCGCGCAGGCGCTGGCGACGGCCACAACCAATGGCGCACTTTTGCTGGGTATGGAAAAGGAATTGGGCGCCATCGCTCCCGGCTACTATGCCGATATCATAGCGGTCGAAGGCGATCCGCTCAAAGATATTCAGGTGCTCATCCACAATGTCCGCTGGGTCATGAAAAACGGCCAGGTCGTTGTAGATCGAACGAATTGACTCCAATGCCACCATTGTTGGGGCGTGGAAGCTGTGAAAAAATTGTAGGGACGCATGAGCTTTTAGCGGGTCACACTTTAGCAAATGCGCCGGAAATTGTGAAAAAATGGGAGTTGAGTTGATCGAAAAGAATGCTCAAAACGGCACTTCTGAAAAAGCAATTTCCTATCAGGAAACCGCTATCTCCAAGAGGTGCGCTGTGTCTGCTACGAAAGATTCCCTTAGACGCTTCTTCATGGAGCACAAATGCGTGTTTCTGCTCCTGGTGTTGTTTGCTGGAAACGGCTGTTCTATTCACAAACTCGCGGTAAATTCCATCGCCAACTCGATAGCCGGAAGCTCTGATGTTTATGACAAGGAAAACGATCCGGAGCTTGTTCGGAGGGCGTTGCCATTTGCTCTGAAGACGATGGAATCCTTGCTTGTCGATGTACCGCGCCATCAGGGGTTGCTTGTTACCACAAGTTCCAGTTTTACAGAATATGCTTACGCCTTTGTCTGGTTGGATTCCGAAGACGCCGACAAGAATGATCCAGCGCGCGCCAAAGCATTGCGGGAAGAAGCTCGTAACCTCTATGTACGCGCAAGAGACTACGGATTAAGAGCCTTAGAGATCGAAGAACCTCATTTTCGGGAGCTGATCGAAAAAAATCCGGAATTGGCTCTTAAGAAAATGAAATCCAAAGATGTTCCGGCCTTATATTGGACCGGCATCTCGTGGATCGCTGCCGTTTCACAGGCCAAGGGGAACATGGACATGGTGGCTGATCTTCCTGTTATAGATTCCATCATGAAAAAGGCCCTGGAGTTAGACGAGACATTTGCCGCCGGCGCCATTCACGAATTCTATATTTCTTACGAAGCGAGCCGCTCAGGCGGTTCTTTAGAAAAAGCGCGGGAACATTTTGAGCGCGCAATGCAAATCAATGCAGGGACAAAAATCTCTCCGCTCGTTTCGCTTGCCGAAAATGTTTCGGTCCCGGCACAAAACCGGAAGGAATTCGAGGAATTGCTGGATCGCGCTCTAAATTTTGATGTGAACAAGGCCGAAAAGCAACGCCTCGCCAATCTGATTGCGCAACGGCGAGCAGTACAGTTGAAATCAGAGATTGAAGACTTCTTTTTGGATGAAGAGGCCCAAGCAGGAGAAACAAAATGAGATGGAAATTTGTTTTATTGCTGCTTATGGTCTTGCAAGGATCGAGACTTGCCGCACAAACCACAATCAAACTCGGAACGCTCGTTCCAAAAGGATCGCCGTGGCACGACATCTTGAAAGAGATGGGTGAAAAGTGGAAAACAGAATCGGGAGGGAGCGTCCAGCTGAAGATTTTTGCCGGCGGCATAGCAGGCGACGAGCCTGACATGGTGCGGAAGCTGCGCATTGGTCAATTGCAATCGGCTGCAGTAACGAGCGTTGGATTGGGAGACATCGATCAGGCAACAGTAGCTTTGCAGATCCCACTCGCCTTTAACTCTTATGAAGAGCTCGATTACGTACGCGACCGGATCGCTCCCAGGCTGGAAGCTATCTTGCTGCAGCGCGGATTCGTGGTGTTGAATTGGGGCGACGTCGGATGGGTGCATTTTTTCGTACAATCACCAACCGTACATGTAAGCGATGTGCGCGGCATGAAATTATTTACTTGGGCCGGAGATCCCGCTGCAGTCGAACTATGGAAAGACTCGGGGTTCCATCCTGTGCCCTTAGCGACAACCGATGTCCTTCCGGCTCTGCAAACCGGACTGATCAATACTTACGTTACCACTCCGATTTTTGCCCTATCGTCCCAGTGGTTTCCATTCACAAAATACATGATTGATGTGAAGTGGGCCCCCCTGACAGGAGCAACGATCATTAATAAATCAGCGTGGGATAAAATTCCGACTGCTATGCAGCCTGTATTAATGAAGTCCGCCAAAGAGGCAGGTGTCAAATTGCGTCTCGAAATTCGGAACAAGGAAAAGGACGCGATTGATGCGATGGTCAAGCGGGGCCTTCATGTGCTGCCTCTTAGCGCAGCCGAAGAAAAAGAATGGGTGGACCTGGCGCAGAATGGTTACGCGCGTATTCGAGGGAATCTTGTCCCTGCGGATTTTTTTGATGAGGTAATCAAGTTGCGCGACGACTATAGGAAATCAAAACCGGTAAATAACGTCGAGGCGCCATAGACTTTGCAGCTCGGGAGATCTGTTCGTGAAATCAATTCATTCAGTTGTCCATTCGATCGAAGACGGCATTGTCAGCGTAGGGCTCTTCGTTATGGTGCTTCTGCCGTTGGTAGAGATCGTTGGAAGACGCCTATTTGGACAGGGAATTCCCGGATCGATCGGCTACGTGCAGCACCTCACGTTGTGGGTAGGCTTTTTGGGCGCCGCGATCGCCGCTCGCGAGAAACGGCATCTTTCTCTTTCTGCTGCTCCGGACATGTTGAAAGGCCGGACTCGCTTAATTGCAGTAGTTTTTGCCTCGGCAGTTGCAACCGCCGTTAGTATCCTTCTAGCTGTCGCCTCAACGCAAATGGTAATTGCCGACCGGCAATCGCAAACCGTCCTGGGCGGCGGTTTGCCGCTCTGGATTGCAGAAGCGATCATGCCGGTAGGGTTTGCGCTGACCGGATTGCGATTCTGGTTGCAAACCGCAGGAAATTGGCGAGGTCGACTTGTTGTTGCAGGTTTTTGTATCGCAGTTTTCTCGCTTGCTTACTTACCTGAAGCTCTGCGGCCCAATGTTCTTTGGCCCGGTATCGCCCTGGTTCTCATCGCAACGGCTTTCGGAGCGCCGGTCTTCACTTTACTTGGCGGCGCTGCGTGTATTCTTTTCTTTACCGAAGGTGTTCCGATTGCTGCGATTCCTGTGGAATCTTACCGGCTGGCATCTTCACCTACCCTTCCAACCGTTCCACTATTTACGCTGGCCGGATCGATTCTCGCTGCAGGAGGTTCTTCGAAACGCTTGGTCCGCGTTTTTGGAGCGTTATTCGGTTGGATCCCCGGAGGAACTGCGATCGCCGCAATTGCAGTTTCCGCATTTCTGACTACTTTTACCGGAGCCTCAGGAGTTACAATTTTGGCCCTTGGCGGGCTGCTGTTGCCGATCCTGCTTGAAGAAAAGTACGGCGAAAAGTTTTCACTCGGCCTGTTGACTGCAGCCGGTAGTCTTGGAGTTGTTCTGCCTCCCTGCTTGCCGGTCATTCTATATGGAGTGATTTCCCACACGCCGATCGACAGGCTTTTTCTCGCGGGCCTCATTCCCGGAACTTTGCTCATTGCGATGGTTGCTACATACGCAGCCCGCCAATCCAGAGTCCGCGGAGTTGAGCCGCGCACATTCATGTTTCGAGAAGCCTTATCCGCCCTGTGGTACGGAAAGTGGGATGTATTGTTGCCGGTGTTTGTTTTGGCGAGCATATTTTCCGGCTACGCCACACTGGTTGAAACCGCTGCGCTAACGGCGCTCTATGCTTTCGTGGTGGAATTCTTCATCTACAAGGAAATCAAGACGCGCGATGAAATATCGCGGGTCTTTGTTGACTGTTCCATTATGGTGGGAGGCATTTTAATAATTCTAGCGGCCGCGATGGGATTCACCAATTACTTGGTCGATGCGGAGGTTCCCGCGCGCGCTGCAGAGTGGGTGCAGGCAAGAATTCACACCCAGTGGATGTTCCTTCTGGCGCTGAATTTCTTCCTTTTGATCGTTGGATGTCTGATGGATATCTTTTCGGCCATTGTTGTTGTGGTTCCGTTGATTGCTCCAATTGGCTTGGCTTTTGGTGTAGATCCGATCCATCTTGGTATTATCTTTCTGGTAAACATGGAATTGGGATACATTACTCCCCCGGTCGGAATGAATCTTTTTCTTTCTTCTTTTCGATTCCGCAAACCCCTTGGCGAAATTTACCGCGCGTCCTTTCCCTTTTTAGTCGTCATGGCCATCGGAGTCTTGCTGGTCACCTATCTTCCGGCCATCTCCATAGGCTTTCTGCACCTGCTGGGCAAATAGCGTGCGGGCCGGCGGTCATCCGTCGTATCCCTGTTTTTCCGTAATCCAATAAGCCTACTTTACTACGTAATTTCTTCTTTGTTTCGGCGTCACTTTGTGGTCAAATAGTTCGCTGTGCCACTTACACCAGGAAAGCGCTTAGGGCCTTACGAAATCCTTTCGGCGGTAGGTGCGGGAGGGATGGGTGAAGTCTATCGCGCCAAGGACACACGACTCGATCGAACCGTCGCGATCAAGGTGCTTCCTTCGCATCTCTCGGAGGATCCGCAATTGAAGCAACGTTTCGAACGCGAGGCCCGTACCATTTCCAGTCTTTCGCACCCTCACATTTGCGCGTTGTATGACATCGGTCAGCAGGACGGAATTGATTACCTGGTCATGGAATATTTGGAAGGGGAGTCTGTGGCACATCGTTTGGACAAAGGCGCACTGCCCATGGAGCAGGTGCTGCGGTACGGAGTCCAGATCGCGGAAGCACTCGATAAAGCGCACCGCCAGGGAATCATTCACCGCGATCTGAAGCCGGCGAACATCATGCTCACCAAGTCCGGTACGAAATTGTTGGACTTTGGACTGGCCAAGTTGCAACAGAGATCGGAGGCGCCCATGGCCTCCAAGCTTCCTACCCGTGATCGTCCGCTTACGGAAGAAGGGGCCATTCTTGGCACTGTTCAGTACATGGCGCCCGAACAATTGGAAGGCAAAGAGTCCGATGCGCGCACCGACATTTTTGCTCTGGGTGAAGTGTTGTACGAAATGTCCACCGGACGCCAGACGTTCCAAGGGACCAGCAAAGCCGGTGTGATGTCTGCCATTCTCTCTGCAGAACCTCCACCAATTTCCAGCGTGGTGCCGCTGGCGCCGCCGGCTCTGGATCGTGTTGTGAAAATGTGCCTCGCTAAGGATCCTGAAGACCGCTGGCAGAGCGCACGCGATGTTGCCGGCGAGTTGAAGTGGATTTCCGAATCTACTTCGCAACCGAAAACATCACCTGGAGAAGTGCCGAAACGGAAGATGCGGATGGAAATCAGTTGGCTGCTGGCTGCATTGTTCTTCCTTACAACGATTGCCTCTCTATTTTTCTTTTACCGCTATTCTCAGACATCGAACCAAGCCGGCGTACTAAAGGTTTCGATCTTGCCCGAAGAGGGTACGTCGATAGGACAGGCGGGTTCGCTCGCTGTTTCACCCAACGGAAAGCTCGTGGCATTCGTGGCTATTTCCAAGGAAGGCATCAATTCGATTTATGTGCGCTCGCTGGATACGCTGGAGTCAAGACACTTGCCGGGCACGGACGATGCGGCATATCCGTTCTGGTCACCCGATAGCGCGTTTCTCGGATTCTTTGCCCGGGGGAAACTCTGGAAAATTGATATTATCGGGGGGCCGCCTCAAACGCTTTGCGATGCTTCCAGCGGCCGCGGGGCAAGCTGGGGCAAGGACGGGATCATCCTTTTTTCACCGTCTCTGGGAAACGGCGGACTTTATAAAGTGTCGTCCACGGCCGGAGCCCCTTCGCAACTGACAGTACTCGATACAAATCTTCAGGAAGCGACACATCGCTGGCCCTCCTTCATGCCGGATGGCAATCACTTTCTGTACGTTATTCACAGCGTGAAACCTGAAAACAGTGGCATCTTCATGGGATCTCTGGATTCGAGTGTAAAGAAACGCCTGCTGCCGGACGAATATCATGTAGAATATGCCCCACAAGGTCATCTGGTTTTCGTTCGCGAAAGCACACTCATGGCGCAGCGCTTCGATGCCGGCAAGATGATAACTATTGGGGAGCCTTTTCCTCTTGCTGAGAAAATATACTCTGAATCGGGAGCCGGTGTTGCATCGTTTTCAGTATCCGCGAGCGGCATCCTCAGCTACGCGGCTACTAGCGGCTACGGCGCGCAGCAGTTCGCGTGGGTAGACCGGCAGGGAAAACAACTAGGCGCCTTTGGTGAAGTCGGAATTAGCGGCGACCCCTGGTTTTCTCCCGACGAAAAGAAGATCGTTTTCTACAGTATTCGATTATCCGTCGCTCCCAAACCGGACATCTGGACCGCGGAGTTTGCGCAAGGAACATTTACTCGATTCACATTTGATCCCGACAATGAGTTTGAACCGATCTGGTCGCCCGACGGATCTCGAATCGTTTTCGCATCCAACAAGAAGGGCTCTTACGACCTTTACGAAAAAGCCTTGAGCGGAAGCGGAGAGCAACGCCCGTTGCTGGAATCGAAAGAATGGAAGTTCCCGCTGGATTGGACCAGAGATGGCCGGTATCTGGTTTATGAAAACGATAATCAGAAGACCAAGGCCGACATCTGGGTTCTTCCGCTGTTTGGGGATCGAAAGCCCTTTCCTTATCTGCAGACGGAGTTTAATGAAACGCACGCTGATGTGTCGCCCGATGGAAAGTGGATGGCTTATGGCTCAGACGAAACCGGTCGATCTGAGATTTACGTGCAAAGTTTCCCCGTTCCCGGAGCCAAGCGTCAGGTCTCTGCGGCCGGAGGGGACCAGCCACGCTGGCGTAACGATCAAAAGGAATTATTTTATCTGGCCCCCGACGGAAAGTTAATGTCTGTGGAGGCGCGCACAGAGCCAGGCTTCGAAGCGGGAATCCCAGTCCCTTTATTCTCCACCCATGTGCCCAGCATCCCGTTGGTAGGCAACGACCGGAACCAGTACCTTGTGACCGCCGACGGCCAACGTTTTCTCGTCAACCGAGTTGCAGTGGAAGATTTACCTACGCCTATCACCATCGTTATCAATTGGACGAAACTGCTGAGCAAATAGCGTCACAAAAAGCATGGTACAATTTTTTGGGGCGGCCTCGTGCAAAGGTCAGCAAAATGATTTGTAGGATTTAATTCTATGTCATCAACATTCTATTCGGTTCGAAGTCCCTATAAGAAAGGCTATTTGGATGTTGGCGGTGGCCACACGATCTTCTATCACTGTTATGGAAACAAGAATGGCAGGCCCGTTTTGTTTTTGCATGGCGGGCCTGGCGCGGGGACAAAAAGAAAAGACGCGAAATATTTTAATCCCAGACTCTATAACGTGATTCTTTTTGATCAAAGAGGAGCCGGCAAAAGCATACCTTTTGCAAGCTTGAAGAACAACACAACATCCGAGCTCATCTCGGATATCAACAAGCTTCTCGATCACTTCGGCATAAAGAAGGTTTTCCTTTTTGGAGGCTCCTGGGGCTCTACCCTGGCTCTCGCCTATGCGATTCGGAACAAAGAAAGGGTTACAGGAATGCTTCTCAGGGGTATATTTCTTTGCACTTCTGAGGAGAAGAAAGAATTCTTTGGTCAGAAAGGTCTTTCTGCGCGATTGTTTCCGGACGCTTGGGAAAGATTTGCCGCAAACGCGCCCAGGCGTCTAAGGAAGAATCCTGCTAAGCTTTCGGGATACTATCTAACGAAGATGAACTCAAGCAACAAGAAGGTAAGCGATAAATACAAGTTGGAATGGACGATATATGAAATCAGTATGATGAAGTTGGTTGTAACTCAGAAAGATATGAATGAGTTCACCGAAGACGGCGTTTACAAATCCTTGGCGCCGATAGAGGCAACGTATTATGGCGGCAACAACTATTGCTTTCTTCCACAGGGATTCATAGAAAAGAACGCGTCAAAACTTTCAGGAATACCCGTTGTCATCGTCCACGGCAGGTACGACGCCATCTGTATGCCGGCCTCGGCCTACAAGCTTCATAAACTCATTCGGGGTTCAAAACTGTATTTCGTAATTTCCGGACATGGATCTAGCGACAAAGCCATGGCACGAAAGCTCAAGGAAGAAATGGACAAGTTTGCTGACTGAAAGACATTGGCTTCGAACAACTCCCGCAACACATTTTCTTGAAACATAGGAACAGGGGAAAGGAACCATCCGGAATTATTTTACTTCTCCAAAAAAGCTCTGACAGTTTTGAAATACAATTCCGTTTCTTCGATGTAGGGGAAATGGCCGCTCTTTTCAAACATCACAAATTCAGCCTGCGGAGCGTACGTCCTGTATTGGACGGCAAAGCGGGGAAGTGCGACCCGGTCGAAGCGGCCCGCCAGAATCAGTACAGGCATTTTTAAATCTTTGAGCTTTGTGCGAAAATCAATCTTTGTAACATCGCCACCAATCAGGAAATCAGCATCGTCCCCCGCAATCTGGTAGTAGACATCCGTATTCAACCAGCCATTCTCTGTGGTTAACCTGTCTGCGTTTGAAGCATCGTAGAAGTAAAAGAGTCCCATGGGAATCGGACCGTAAAGATCTTGATGCTCCCTTGCCTTGGAATGAGCTCCTTTGGCCCGCACTTGCTGCAGCTTTTCCCAGAGTTCCGGATACTGATTCCGAATTTCATGATTGCAATTGTCGTCATTTGCCTGCCACATTTCCGCATTGTAAAGCGTGTCGGCTAGAATCAAGCGTTTAATGGACTGCGGGTATTTGAGCGCGTAAGCTTGAGCCACCATGCCGCCGTACGAATGGCCGAGCAAATTAATTTGGCCAAGCTCCAACGCCTTGCGCAATCCCTCCACATCTTCTACATCGCGTTGAAATGAGTACTGGGAAGAATCCTTCGCGCGATCAGACTTACCGCGGCCAAACGCATCGAAATAAATGATGCGATAACGGTCGGCTAAAGCGGAAAAGTAAAGATGGAAGTAAACATGCGACATGCCCGGGCCACCCGAAATCAGCAGAAGCGGCTCACCCGTTCCTTCCGATTCATACCAGAGCTTCGCCCCATTTACAGTAACGTAGCTGCCGGCCGGATGTTTCACGTCGGCGGAAGCAGATACTGTGAGCAATAAAAGAACTACAATAGTCGTCTGCCAAACTTTTCTTGTCATAGACATTACGCGGGCGGGACGCCCCCGCCACTACAGATTAACCGGAGCAGGTTTCTCATAGGAAATTGCTTTTTGAAAACTGCCGTTTCGATCACTCTTCGATCGGCCTGAAGTCCCATTTTCTCACAATTTTCACTCCGCGGAGTGAAAATTGTGAGAAAAGTGGCCGCTAAGATACAATTAGGTGTCAATGAAGCGCACCCTGATGCTGTGCCTGTTCCTGGCCGCACTGCCTCTTTACGCGGAGGTTTCATCGACGCGTCTTATCATTCCTTCCGACAAAGAGGATCTGTCGCCTCCGTTGCGCGAGATTGCACCTGCTGCCGGTGCTGCCGGTGTTCGTCGCATGATTCCCAATTCGGAAGTCCGGTACCCTGAGTCGCAGCAGGCGCCTCTTCCCGGACAACTCGATCCGGTAATCCAAACCTGGTTCGGCCCCGCCTCCATTCCTGCAACTACACAAAACTTTGATGGGATTTCTGCCAGTTGCTGCATTCCACCGGACACGAGTGGCGATGTCGGCCTGAATCATTACGTCCAGGTGGTGAATACTCAATTCTCCGTCTTCACTAAGTCCGGATCGCTTGTGTATGGACCGGTCAACACCAATACCCTCTGGAGCGGTTTTGGCGGTCTTTGCGAAAGCACAAACTTTGGTGACGGAATCGTGATCTATGACTCGATTGCGAATCGCTGGATCATTTCGCAGTTTGCCTATCAGGTCGGCGGAGCTCACCTCGAATGCGTTGCCATCTCCAAAACCTCTGATCCGACCGGCAGCTATTACCGGTATTCCTTCAGCTTCCCGCTTTTTAACGACTATCCGAAATGGGGCGTTTGGCCCGATGGGTACTACACAACCTACACCCTGCGCCAGCCCGATTTCTCAACCGTGGAAGGTTATGCGTGCGCGTTTGACAGGAACAGGATGCTGAGCGGCGCTCCGGCAACTGCCCAATGCTTCTCTGTTGGCGCCAACTACACTGCTCTGCTTGCCGCAGATCTGGATGGATCTACACTGCCTCCAGCTGGAACTCCGAATTTTCTGATGAATCTTGGGGTGAACAGCCTGAACCTTTGGAGATTTCGGATCAACTGGACCACTCCTTCAGCGAGCTCGTTGACCGGTCCCTTTGCGGTTCCCGTTGCTGCATTCAACAATCCGTGCAAGCCGTCGCGCACTTGCGTGCCGCAGACCGGAACAACAAGCCAACTTGATTCGTTTGGAGACAGATTGATGTTCCGTCTTGGCTACCGCAATTTCGGTTCTTATCAATCGCTTGTCGCAAACCACACAGTGGACGCCGGCAGTGGAATTACAGGAATCCGCTGGTACGAAATTCGGAATCCAAACGGAACACCGAGTGTGTTTCAGCAGGGCACGTATTCTCCGAACATCAACTTCCGCTGGATGGGAAGTATCGGAATGGACAAGATGGGGAATATCGGGGTCGGTTATAGCATTTCGGGAAACAACATCCATCCCGGAATCCGGTACGCAGGACGTCTTGTTGGCGATCCACCCGGTACGTTGTCACAGGGAGAAGGCATCATCCGGAACGGATCCGGTTCTCAGTCTTCTTCCCGCTGGGGAGACTACAGTCAGATGACAATCGATCCGACGGACGAATGCGCGTTCTGGTATACGACGGAATACCTGTCTGCTGACGGCAGCTTCAACTGGCATACCCGCATTGCCTCGTTCCGGTTTCCGAATTGTGCCTCCTGCACAGCCACTTCCCAGCTGCTCGCAAATCCCGGTTTTGAGATCGGTAACATCAATTGGACCGCGAGCCCGGCCACGATCATCAACAACACAAATGGAGCGTATCCTCCCCATTCCGGAAACTGGAAAGCGCAATTGAATGGAAAAGGGACTGCAAATACCGCGACCCTCTATCAGGCAGTCGCGATCCCCTCCAATGCATGTACTGCAAACTTCACGTTCTGGCTTCGAATTGCAACTGCTGAAACAACAACTACCGTTGCAAACGATACCCTTAAGATTCAGGTTCTGGACTCGGCAGGAAAGCTCCTTGCCGATCTGGCGGTGTTCAGCAACTTGAACAAAAGCAACACATACTCGCAGAAATCTTTCAGTCTTCTTCCCTACAAAGGGCAAACGATCCGCTTGCGCTTTCTTGGATCGGAAAACGGCTCGCGACAAACTACGTTTCTGGTGGATGACACCGCAGCGCGCATGACCAAGTAGATCCAAAACCACAGGGCGGAGTTATAGAAAAAACTTTTGCGTCAATAAACGTGGCTATTGCAAAGGTCAAGTTAGCATACGACGCTTCTGACCCTAGGCTAGATCTATCGCTGTTTCGGGTCAGGCTCCGGAGCAATCTTATGTAGCTGGAGCCGGAAGTCTGCGAATCTGGACAGTGAATGGAAATGTCGCTCGGACCCCGGAGTCTTTGGCCGGTAAATCCATCAGGCTATTACCCCCCCGTGTTATTGAGAATCTGGAAGAAGCGATTTGCGGGAACCGTGAACGACGGCCAACACGTCTATTTGTTCAGGTTTGATTCTGTAGATGATTCGATACGGGCCTTCGATAACTTCTCTGATTTCGGGTAGCTCATACTCCGGAACCATTCGACCATTCTTTGCGCATAGACATCAGAGTCTGCGACGATGTACTCGAAGATATCAAGCTAATGCTTCTGGGCCGCAGTGGTCCAGTGAACTTTCACTTTTCGAGACCGAATTTCGCACGAACTTGCTCCACGTCGATTGTGCGGCCAGCCTTGCTATCTTCAAAGCCGGATTCGATGGCTTGGCGCACGTAGATCTCGTACATCAAATCATCCCAGGTTGAGTCTTCCGGGAGCTTTTCGATGATTCTATGAGCCTCTTCCTTTACGGATGTCTTTGACATACGGGAATTATATCACGAGGTCGGATTCGGGGCGGCGAACGCTGGAGTTGAGCCCGCAACAGCCGCGACGAACGAAGGCTTGCTGCTTGCTAACACTCTCCGGCACA
>CAZDDB010000054.1:0-15756 GCA_964504105.1 uncultured Acidobacteriota bacterium | reverse complement strand
ATCCTAGGAGCAGAGACATGAAGAAGGTGATGTTGGTTTTGATGCTGACTGTTTTTGCTGTGGCGTTTGCCGGTCAGTACGATAAGTGGTTGGAAGAGGATGGCAAAGTCCTTGCCACAAAACAGGAAAAAGATGCGTTTAAGAAACTGAAAACAGACGCAGAAAAAGAGCAATTCATCAATCAATTCTGGGCAAAGCGGGACCCTTCACCCGGAACACCAGAAAACGAATACAAGAGCGCGCACGAGAAAAATGTTCAGAAGGTAAACGAATTGGCAAAGGCAAAGAATAAGCCCGGCTCCTTCACAGATCTTGGGATGACGTTGCTTTTGCTCGGAGCGCCCGATGACCAGAAGAAGGAAGAAGCCAAGGCGCCTACGCCCGGATTGGGAGACGAGGAAGAGGAAGAACCAACTGCCGCTCCAAGGCAAAAGATGAGCTTCATTTACAAAAAGCTCTCACCTGAGATCGCTTCGGGTGAAGTCGAAATACCGTTTGTTGCCGATGCGGGTGAATGGAAATTCGCCGACAAGAAGAAGGCCGAAGAAGTGATGGAAAAAGCGCGTGATCGCGCAATCAAGATGGCACAAGCAGCGCAAACCGAATCGCAGCAGAAACCGCCGCAGCCCGTATCTCCTCCAGCCGCAGAAGTCGGGATGGCGCCCATCACAACAGCCGCGCTGAAGACAGCCCTCGATGCCGCTGCTGCCGGCAATGCTCCCAAAGATATTGCTGTGGATTTAATTGTGGACGCGTTTATGACTTCCAAAGACGAACCCTTTGCTGCCATCGCGATTTACTCCACGGCCGACATGACGGCCGCAAGGGTAGGAATTCGGGTGCTGGATGCAGCCGGAGCCACGGTCAAGGAAGGGGAGATGCCGTTTGTAAATCCATCGGAGCCGCCGGGACATTTCCAGGCTTGCGTGCCCGTGACCGTTGCCGGTGAATACACGGCGCTTCTCGCAATCGCTTCCGGTGATTCCACAGGGGCAGCGAAGCAGACGTTAAAAGTTCCTGATCTCTCCGGGTTCGCCATGAGTTCCGTGATTCTTTCCACAAAATTCACTCAGCTGACCGAGGCAAAACCCGAAATGGAAGCCTATACCTTTGGAAGAATCAAATTTCAGCCCAGTGTGGATCATGCTTTTGAGAAAGCGCAGGACATGATCATCATTTATGAGGCCTACAACTTTCAGGCAGATGCGGCAACTGCAAAGCCGAATCTCGAAGTATCTTTTGGATTCCAGGCGGAAAAGGCGGCCAAACCGCAGACAACTCCTCCGCAGCCGCCCAACGGTCTTGTGACCGGCAAGAAGATGACGATTCCCACGAGCTTTCCACTAAAGGATTTCCCCGCAGGCAGGTACAAGCTGACAGTGACTTTGACAGATAAGGCGACAGGAAGTTCGTCCAGCCGGGAGACATTCTTTATCGTTAAATAGGAGATAGTACTATGCAATACATACGGCCTATAGCATATTATATCCTGTTTTTGCTTACGGCGCATTCCGTGTGGGCGGTGCCCACCGGACGGGTACGGGGTACGGTTCGGGATCCGGACGGTAAGCCGCTGGAGAAAGTGACGATCACGTTCCAGTCGACTGGAGAAGTTCCGCAGAAATACACTGCCACAACAAATGCCAAAGGGGAGTATATCCACATTGGGATCAGTCCCGGACCGTACCGGATTACCCCGTCCAAGGAAGGATATACGCCCGTAGAGTACAGTTACATTGATGCAACCATCGGCTTGTCCGACAAGCCGTTTGTGGCCGATTTTAAGATGGCTCCTGTGGCTGCCCAGCCGACCATGGAGCAAAAAACCCCACAGGAGTCGGAGCAAATCAAAGAAGCGAAGATGGGTGTGACATTGCTGAATGAAGGGAAATTGGATGAAGCGATCACTGCCTTCAACAAAGCGCTGGCGATTGATCCGGATCTGGCCTCTGCTCATTACAATCTGGGGATTGCATATGAAAAGAAGAATCAGCCGGAAGAAGCGCGAAAACATTTTCAGGAAACGATCCGCATCAGGCCGGATTTTGGCGAAGCTTATCAGGCTCTTGGAGATAGTCTGATGTCCTCGAAAAAATTTGAAGAGGCATCCGCCGTTTTATCTAAAGCTTCGGAGCTCATGCCGGAAAGTTACGCTGCTTTTTACAATCTAGGCGTTTCGTATTCCAATTCGGGAAAATATGGTGAAGCGGAGAATGCGTACAGGAAAGCGACTGAGATCAGTCCGAATGAGCCTGTGGCCCATTATCAGCTGGCCATGTCTTTGCTTGGTCAATCAAAAAATGCAGCATCAAGAGCCGAGTTTCAAAAATACCTGGAGCTGAATCCAAATGCAGCCGATAAACAGGAAGTCCAGGATCTGATCAAAACATTGGAATAGGCGGGGAATCCCGGGTGCCTTCCGGTACATCTTTGTATGCCATTTGCCAGAATCAACAAGATTGATTTGTATTATGAGGTTCGTGGTTACGGCGATCCGGTGCTCCTGCTTCCAGGACTGGGTTCCGACACCAGTACATGGGGCCCGTTTGTTGCGGAATTTAACCGCTATCGTGTAGTTCTGGTAGAGAACCGCGGCGCCGGCCGTTCCGCAAAGCCTGCCGGTCCGTATACCACCGAGTTGATGGCCGAAGATGCGGCTGCTCTCATGATGCATCTGGGACTTGAGCGCGCGCATGTAATCGGCAAATCGATGGGCGGGATGATTGCGCAGTTTCTGGCGGCCCGCTACCCCGACCAAGTTCGCTCACTTGTGCTGGCTTCTACAGTGATGCTCCATGATGAATACGGGAAGGAGCTGCTGGGACTCGGCAGGCTGGTTGCGGGAACGGCAGGGATGCCGGCGGTCTATCGTCAGGCGTTCCTGCTATCTTATTCGAGAGAATATTGTAGTAAGAATCGAGGCCGTCTCGCGGAGGTGGAAGCCCTGCTCAAAGAAATGGACCCCGCGGAAGCCGTCCGCGGATATCAGGCGCAATCCATGGCGTGTGAAACGCATGATGCCACCCGTGTTGCCGGCAGGATCAAGTGTCCGGCTCTTGTCCTTGCCGGCGCAGAAGATCTGATTACGCCGGCCCAGGCATCGCGCGATCTCGCTGCAGCCATTCCTTGCGCGGAGCTGGTGATTCTGCCCCGTGGCGGACACGGTGTGTGGCGGGAGTACCCTGCCGAAGTGAATGCCGTGGTCCGCGAGTTCCTGGCGCGGCATTGATATTTCCATGACTGGCGTTTTGATCACCTTCAATTTTGTATCGATGGCGTTTCTTGCGTGGGCGTTGCTGAGTGGCTATCAGGGTGTGGCGATCCGCACGCACATCCTGATTGCGCTGGGTGCGACAGGATTCAGTGTTTTTTCTCACTCGCTCACCATGATGTATTTTGCCGCGATCGGACGAATGATCCGGGAGGCGGTCGAGAAAGGAGGACTGGATCCGGCCCCTGTTGCGGAAACAAAGGGCTACCGTTCCAGCATTTTCCGGATGGCATTTCTTGCGATGACGTTGGTTATGCTGAACACGATCCTTGCGGGGGGCGCGCATACCAGGGCATTTCCCGAGTGGATCCATCATGTGCTTGCGTTGCTCGCTGTGCTATCGAATGCATTTGTGGTGTATCTCGAGGTCCGCTACCTGATTGCAAATCATTTGCTTGGCCACCGGGTCGCTCGCGATTATGAAAGGATGAAGGATAAAGGATGAAGGATGAAAGCATCCTGGAGGCGCTGAAGGATCTGTGGGATTGCAAAGATGTCGGAGTACATTTTGCAGATGAAAGAAAGAGACTGAGAAGCGTTTCGTATGCCGAGCTCATGGAGCGGGCGCAGAGGTTTGCCGGGGGGCTCTTTCGATGCGGAGTAAAATCCGGTGAGCCTGTCATCCTAGTCATGATTGAGCCGGAATCGGCGATTGTTGCTATTCTTGGCTGTATGATCGCGGGGTGTCCGCCCACACCGGTTTATCCACCTCAAAATCTTCGCGGGGTCAGCGGTTTCCTTCAATTCGTAAAACATGTTGCCGCGCAGTCGGGCGCCTCGTATGTTGTAGCGGAAGCGCAGCCTTTTTCCTTGCTGGGTGGAATTCCAAAGGAAACGGCATCCGTGCGCGGCGTGGAGAGATTTGGGAAGGTAATGCAGGGCGAACGCGCAGAACTTTCGACAGTGAATCCGGTTGCATTTCTGCAGTTTACTTCGGGAAGCACATCGGTTCCGAAGGGCGTGCAGGTAACACACGTTGGTCTTTCCGCAAACCTGCGAATGATCAGGGAAGCGGCGCATATGGACCGCGATTCCTGTGTGGTTACCTGGCTTCCTGTCTACCATGATATGGGGTTGATCGGCACGGTGTTGAATGCGATCACTTTGCCATGCGAGCTTGTGGTGTTGCCTCCGATCGCGTTCTTAAAGAAACCCAGACTCTGGCTTGAACTAATGTCGGAATTCAGAGGCACCCATACCGCAGCTCCCAACTTTGCCTATGGTCTTTCTGTAAAACGTGTGCCGGATACAGGCGGATTGGATCTTTCCAGTATGACCACATTTATTTGCGGCGCAGAACCGGTATTGCCGGGAACAATAGAGACATTCGTGAATCACTACGAATCTGCAGGTCTGCATCCGGGTGCAATGGTGCCCGCATATGGTCTTGCGGAAGCAACGTTAGCTGTTACCTTCACGCCTCATATGCGCGGACTTGTGACCGAAGAAGTGGATGTGAATCTCCTCTCTTCGGGGCTTGCAAAGACGGGAGGAGAGCGAAGAATTCGAATTGCATCCTGCGGGGTTCCGATGAACGGGCTCGCTGTTCGTATCGCTGCGGAGAGCGGAGATTGTTTGGAGGAAAGGATGGTGGGAGAAATTCAGATTCAAGGGGCTTCTGTTACTCCAGGATACGTTGGCGATGAAGAGTCGACCCGCGTTTCCAGGACGCAAGACGGCTGGCTGCGAACCGGCGATCTTGGGTATCTGGCGAACGGTGAGTTGTATCCATGCGGACGAATCAAGGATGTCATCATCATTCGGGGCAAGAATTTTCACGCGCATGATTTGGAAAATATTGCTTCAGAGGTTGCCGGTGTGCGGACGGGGAATGTAGTTGCGTTCAGCGTTCGCGAAGACTCAGGTGAATCACTGGTCCTTGTTGCTGAAACACGGATGGATGATCAGACCGCAGAAATCGCCAGAAAAATCCGCACCCATCTAGCGGAATCGATCGGAATCGCACCCGATGAAGTGGTCGTGGTTCCTGCTGGAACGCTGCCCAAGACATCCAGTGGAAAGCTGAAACGTTCCGAGACCCGGAGACTATACCAGCAAGGGACACTGACAAAGAAGCCAGGCGCCTTTTCAGCATTTCGTGCTGCTATCGACGCCTTCTGGAAATAGTATCTCCCGCCTGGATGGAGCGCGGGCGTCCCGCCCGCGCTCACTTGAGCGCTCTACAAATTCGTTGTCGCAGGACTGGCGGATTTGATGTACAGTGTCCGGGTTACGATCCATCCAACCAGCACGATCACGGCCGCGATGAGCCACGCCATGTCATTGCCATACAGAATCGGAGAATGATTGGAGATCATCAAAAAGACGAGAGGCACGCTCATATAAGTGTTGTGCTTGGAACGCAATCCTGCGAGCGCAGCCACGGAAGCGTCGGGAGCCGGGCCGGTGCCCTTTACACCTGCAATGATTTTCTTCTGGGCGGGCCAGATCCGCATCCATACGTTCATGAGCATGATTGTTCCGAAGAAGCCGCCGAGGTGAATAAATAAGGCGCGCCCGAGCCAGATTTGGGAAAGGCCGAACAACACGGCCACAATCAAGAGATAGGAGATCACTGCGCCCACCTTTTCATTCTTCACCATCTTCCAGATGGCGTCGTAGATAAAGAACACCACCACGATGATGCCGAGCGCGATGCCGCTGGCTGTTGCGTTGGACAGGGTGCTTTCCAGAGGCACCATTTGCTTAGGCATATAGTAGACAAACGCGAGCAACAGGAACCCTGATACCCAGGTGTAGATTGCGCCCCAGCGGAACCAGTACAGCGCCCGGGGCATCAGTTCGGGAAGCACTTTCTTCTTTGAATCGGCATCATAGGTTTTGGCGACCTGCGCGTTTACAAAGTTAAAAAAATAAAGATGACCAATCCAGATAATGCCGGCAACGACATGTATCCAGCGGATCACGAAGTCAATATTTGTCTGAATCCACTCCATGTTTCCCCAACTCCTTTCTCGTTCAGAGATTCATTTCGTTGTGATCGCCAATGCGGTTTATGGCCGAAACGCTTCCGGAAAACGATCTAGCAAGCTCAGCAAAGAGAGAGCCGCCGACCGGTTGTGTGCGCATTGACCACGATATTTCATCATTTCACAAAATTCACGAATTTTCAAAACGGTTTTCTGAGAATCGGTAGTCCGCTGTTCCAGCTTTTGAAACAGACGATGGGTCTCCGAGGTCCCGATCGTACAGGGCGGGCATGCGTTACAGCTTTCGGCGGAGAAAAACCGCGCGGTTTCTACGGCAACTTTTGCAAGATCGGCCGAGTCATCCAGCACGACAACGCCGCCTGTTCCAAGCGAGCTGCCTGCTTCGTGCAGGGATTCAAAATCCATGGCCGGGTCCAGCGCAACCGGAACCACGGGTGTGGAAGGTCCGCCCGGAAACACGGCCCGCAACTGTCTTCCCGGAAGAGGTCCGCCTCCGGATTCATGAAGCAGTGTGGAGAGACGGATCCCCAGAGGCAGCTCGTAGAGTCCCGGTCTGGCGATTTGACCGGAAAGACAGAAGAGCTTGGTGCCGGGAGACCGATCGGTCCCGAACCTTCGGAACGCTTGAGCGCCTTGTAGTATGATCGGTATAATATTACATACAGTTTCCACATTGTTTACGACGGTCGGACAATCCCACAGACCTCGCTCATGCGGGCGCGGGGGTTTGGTGCGAGGGATCGCCGGTTTTCCTTCGAGTGATTCGATCATCGCGGTTTCTTCGCCCGCAATGTAGTTGTCCTCGCCGCGATGAATGACCAGATCCACCGGAATCAGTCCGGCATTGCGGGCCTGCAACAATGCCTGTTTGAGCAGACGTTCTTCCTCGCGAAAGGCGCCGCGCAGGTAGAGGAACGCTTTCTCAGCTCCGAGTGTGTGCGCCGCAATTGCGGTGGCCTCCAGAACCATATGTGGATTTCGCAACAGCGCGCGATCCTTAAAAGATCCTGGTTCCCCTTCGGCTATATTGCAAATGAAGTAGTGTGGTTTGCGCTCCTGTCCGGCCACCGCGCGCCATTTGACCGCGGTTGGAAATCCCGCCCCGCCACGGCCGCGCAATCCGGATTGGTCGACGATGTCCAGAATGTCGCTTGCAGACATTCGCATCGCCTTTGCCATGGCCTGGTATCCCCCATGACGGCGGTACACTTCGATTCGCCCAATGTCAGGCACACAGTGGTAACGAAGCAACACTTCCATGATTATTTGAAACCACAGATAAACACGGCGCGGCCTCCGGCCGCAACTAAAGGATGAAGGCAGACCTGTAGCGCGGGCTTCCAGACCGCCCAGCGTCGATAGTGCACCAAGTTTCTCCAGCGGGCAGGATGCCCGCGCTACGTTAGTAGTACAGATGCAGGAAAGTCCGTGGCTTCCATGTATTCCGTGCTAAATCCTTCATGAAAAGTCGGTGGGGGAGAGGGAAGAAACCACATGGATCCCGCCGTCGGGTTTTTTCCGGATCAGTTTTAACGTAAACAAACCGTAGAGAATTCTTGCTGTTTCATGGGGTGGATAACCCGCGGTTGCACAAAGCTCGTACAGATTTTTCTTGCTGTCCACGCACTTCAAGACCTGACGTTCTTTTTCATCGGCTTCGAAAAGCTCGATCACCAGCTGCGCGTTCTGTTCCGGTTCCAGAATCGAAGTGCGATTTCCCATATATGCCATAATTCGCTTGGCCTGCTGAATATGCCGGACGCCGTCCAGAATTGCCCGGGGAATCGGAATATCCAGCAACAAGGGTTTTGTATACTTAAAAGATCCGATATGAAACGTTACTTCTCCTTCAAACCAGTTGAACAGGCTCCACACGATCGCCTGCTGATGACTCTGTACGGCCCACGAAAGTTCGTCCCGCTTCAATGCGCCAATTTCGATCAGGATTTCTCCTTGCCATTTTCCTTTCGAACGCGCAAGCAGCTCGATCGATCTGTCGTAGTCGATCCGGCTGATCTTTCCGCAATGAAACAAGAATTCACCGAGATGATCATCTGGGGCGTTGGATGCGGCATAGATGATTTTACCGTCGCGGATGAAGATCTGCTTCGTAGCATTTTTCTGAGTAAATGTTAGAACGCCCGGCACTTTGTACTGTCCGATCGTAAAGAGGATTTCAGGGAGAGGATGAACTTCCAGGTTCCCGTGATACGAAAACTTGGGATGCTTTCCAGGAAGAGGCTTCTTCATTGTGCGGGAAGCATTTTCTTCATGCGGAGGATCGTTCCGTTGTTTGGTTTGAAATCGTACTGAACGTCATCCATAAAACTCTTCATGTAAAAAATGCCCCGGCCGGTTGATTTCAGCAGGTTTTCCGGAAGCAGCGGATTCTGCACTTTCCCGGGGTCAAACCCGACGCCGTCATCTTCGATGGACACATTGAGGGTGCCGTCATCATAGGTCATGCGGACCACGACTTTCTTTCCGATATCGCACTGATTGCCGTGCTTGATGGCATTGCTGATTCCTTCTCGTACGGCCAGGATAATCCAGTGCGTCGTGTCCTCGTCAAACCCGATCAGATTGCAGAGGTATTTAACCAGATCGTGGCCTATATCGATGAACTTATAGTTGCTATTAATGATGAGATCGACTTCGTATTCCGCGCCGGCCATGGAATGTGAACCGTCCTCCTCAATCGCATTTCTTTCAGGCCACTTTTTCCGTCAGCAAATATAACATAGAAGTTTTCTCTAAGCAAAGATGACTATAATACACCGGTATGAAGCATGTGCTGTCCGCTTTAGGGGAAAAAAAACTACTCCGCACGATCCGGAAATATCTCGGGAAAACGACCGGCATTGTTCGAACATTCTCCGAAGATTGCGCGGTAATCGATTCTGAAGACGGCAATTATATGCTTCTCACCATGGATGTTCAGCTTGAGAATGTCCATTTTCGGTTGAAATACATGCCCCCTTTCTATTTGGGGAGAAGGGCGCTGAAGGTGAATTTGAGCGATATATCGGCCATGGGTGGAAGGCCGCTCTACTACCTTGTTTCCCTGGGGGCTCCTCCTTCCACACCTCTGGAGACAATTCAAGAGATCTATAGAGGAATGAAATCGGCTGCGCAAAAACATGGGATCTGTTTGATCGGAGGAAATATCACACAGTCACCCCTTCTTTTTTTGGACATCACGATGATTGGAACTGTCAGGCGGGGAGAAGTGTTGTTTCGTTCCGGAGCCAGACGGGGTGATTTGATTTATGTCACGGGTCCGCTTGGCGGCTCAGCGGCGGGCCTCCGCCTGCTGCAAAAGGGCTTTCGCTTGCAAAGGAAGAACGCAAAACCGGTGCAGCAGGCCATTTTGAGTCATCTCGATCCGCCGGATCTGAACTCATTTGCTCGCAAGCTTGCTGCGTCCGGACTGGCACATTCCATGATCGATCTGAGTGATGGTCTTGGTCCGGATCTTTCCGAGATCTGCCGCGAGAGCAAGGTTGGCGCTGTAGTTGAGCTGCAAAATGTACCGGTCGTAGAGTCGGTTCGGTCCCGGAAAGGGAAGCGAAATGTAAATCCGGTTGAACTTGCGCTTCAGGGCGGAGAGGATTACCATTTGCTTTTTACTGTTTCTCCGAAGAATAGCGCTCGTCTTTTGCGGCTTGCCGTAAAGAATCGAACGAAGCTTTTCGGAATTGGCCGCATCGTGCATGCATCCGAAGGGATTCATTCGATCGATTCAAAGGGGATCCGTCGCCCGTTGGGCGGTGGATATGAGCATTTCAAATGAGTATTGAAGCACGGGCGGAAAAAAAAGAGTTGAAGCTGCTGGAATGGTTTGGCGAGTTTGACAGCGTACTGGTTGCCTACAGCGGCGGCGTGGACTCAACATATGTATTGTACGCGGCTCACTGCGTATTTGGTGATAAGGCGCTTGCTGTCAGTTCCTTTTCCGAAACTGTCCCGCAGATTCAGAAGGATTACGCTTTGGAAAACGTTCAGATCCTGAGCGCTGCTTACGAAATCATCCAGACACAGGAGATGCAGAAGGATGAGTTTGTCGCGAACAATCCCGACCGTTGTTTCCACTGCAAAGATGAACTGTACGGCGTTCTGGGAAGGATGGCGAAGGAACGCGGTTTTGCTGTGGTGGTGGATGGCACCAATGCCGATGACGCCTCCGATTACCGGCCTGGTAGAAAGGCGGCAGACCTCCACGGTGTGCGCAGCCCCCTACTGGAGATCGGCATGACAAAAGAGGAAATCCGGATTCGCTCGAGACTGGCGGGTTTGAGCACCTGGAATATTCCAGCTTCCGCTTGCCTTTCGTCCCGCATCCCGCATCAATCGATGATTACGCTGGAGAAATTGAAGACTGTGGAAACGGGAGAAGCATTCTTGCGATCGCTTGGTTTTCGACAGATCCGCGTCCGTCACCATGACAAGATTGTCCGGATTGAACTGGCGCCTGATGAAATGAAGCGTGTCTGGCAGGAAGATTTATTTCAGCGAATCGTGACGCACTTTAAATCGCTTGGCTTTCAATTTGTGACTCTCGATCTGGAAGGGTACCGCACCGGTAGCCTCAATCCGTAGGGGGATTTCACCGCTGAGACGCAGAGAACGCAGAGGTAAGAGGTGAGGATAGAAGATGGAAGATAGAGAATGGCCGTGCGCTGCATCCTCTATCCTCAATTTTCCATCCTCGCTCCTTAAATCGCAGCGTTAACGTTTGGGAGGCCGAAGGGGGCGCAAATCCAGCAGGCTGACCAGCGATCCGGCAGAGGACTGCAGCACATCCAGTACCGCTTTGCCGACATCTTCGGCAGTAAGCGCCCAGGTCTTATCACTTGTGTGGTGCGAGAAGTCGGTCTGGACCGTTCCCGGACAAATCGTTGTCACCTTGATGTTATGGTGACGGACTTCCAGCATCAGACACTCTGCAAAGGCGATCAATCCGTGTTTGGAAGCGCAATAGGCCGATCCGGAAGCAAAGCTGTTCTTTCCTGCAAGGGATGCGATGTTGATGACATGCCCGCCGCCGTTCTCGATCATTCCAGGGAGAAACGCATTTGTGCAATAGAAAACACCAAAAAGATTGGTTTCCAGCGTCTCGCGGAAGTCCTCGTCTTTCATCCGAACAACTTCCTCGAACCGTCCAACTCCCGCGTTGTTGATCAGGATGTGGGCTGGACCGAACTTACGATTTACTTTCCTGTAGAGATTTTCAATGTCCTGCCTCTTTCGGACATCTGCGATCACCGCGAGGATATCGGCCCCACCGCGCCTGAGCTCATTTTCCGTCCGTTTCAGATCCTTTTCACTGCGAGCTGCGATCACAATTTTACAACCTTCTTTGGCGAGATTCTCAGCGATCGCTTTCCCGATCCCCTTGCTGCCCCCGGTGATGACTGCGATTTTGTTTTTCAGTTTCGTCGTTGATTTTATGACCATAAGCTAGACTTTAAGTGCGTTTATTATATTATATGAAACTTCATGAAGCAGAAACTCCTCTTACCGCTCGTCGCTTTTTTGCTGGTTTTGCCTCTCGCATGCAAGGCACCCACAAATGCTTCTGAGTTGCCGGACATCAAGCTCGTTGATCTGGATGGGAAAAGCGTGGACCTGAGGCAATTTCAGGGGAAGCCGGTACTCATTAATTTCTGGGCAACCTGGTGCGGCCCGTGCCGTTTTGAAATTCCGATGCTGAATGAATTGCACAAGAAGTATTCTTCCAGTGACCTGGTCATCGTTGGAATATCCACCGATGAAGCGGGGGCGGAAGTTGTAAAGGAGTTCATGAAGGAAGTGCCGATTCAGTACCGAAGCTACTTGAAAGGCGCAGATACGGAAGAAAAATTTGGCGGTATCTGGGGCCTCCCTACCAATTTCTTTTACGACCGCAGCGGTAAGCAGTTAGCCAAGGCATTTGGCTTGCAGCCCCGGGAATTCTTCGAAGAAAAGATCCAGGAAATCATCCGCTAGCTAGTTTCGAATTGTAGAAGTGCACGGATGATGAACCACGACGGACACAGCGGGGTCGGTCGCCCCAACCAAAAAGGAATGAACCCGAGACTCAAGAAGAATTTGAACCGCAAAGATCGCCAAGACCGCAAAGGAATCGAAATGCAGTTCGGGACGCTGATCGGATTGTTCCGATCAACGCAGATTTCGAATCGAAGCAGTACTCGTCGCCGCCGCAAGGCGCTCCTGAGAAAAAATGCTGAAAGCAAAAAGCAAGAATTCTGGCTGAACACATTCTCGCGGTGAATTTCTGGACGGATCTTTTGCTTTCAGCATTTTTTCTCAGGAGGCCGCCCGCAGCGGGCGGCGCGGCGACATTCTGCGGATCCCGTAGGTGACCTCCGTGCCTCTGTGCCTTCGTGGTTAAAATCCCACTTACCTGGTGGAAGGATTCCTGCGTAAGAGTATCTCCTTTTGCGGGCTTTGCGGGCTTTGCGCCTTTGCGAGAAATCAGCGTGCAATTGCGAACTTACGCCGACAGGATGTGTTTGACGCGGCGGAGTAGATCTTCCGGTTCAAACGGCTTGGTAATGTAGTCGCAATAATCAGTAGGGTGCGGCTGATTATCGTCCTGCGGCGAGGCACGAGCGGTCAGCAATGCAACCGGCATGTCCTTGGTCTTTGCATTGTTCCGGAGTTGGTTCAAGATCTCCCACCCGCTGAGAATCGGCATCATAATGTCCAGTAAGATCAGATCAAACGATTCTAATTCCAGCTTCTTCAAGGCTTCGCGGCCGTCCGTAACAGAAGAGACATGGTATCCGGCATCCTCCAGGATCATACGCACCAGATTTACAATGTCTTCTTCGTCATCCACCAGCAGAATTCTTTTTCCCATGTTGATCAAGTCAAGTATTCAGGTTGTGAAGAGGCGTCGATGGACGCCGGTTTTAAGGCTGCAGGAACATCAGCCGGCTGAATCCCGGCGACGACAAAAGTCACTGTTGTTCCTTCCCCCACTGTACTCTGCACCTGGATCTGGTTTCCATGTGCATCCAGGATCGATTTTACAAGGGCCAGACCAAGGCCGGTTCCGCCGTATTTTCTGGTATTCGATGAATCCACCTGATAAAAGCGTTCAAAAATTCTGGGAATGGATTCCGCGGGGATTCCCACTCCGCTGTCACGGATCGTAACCTCGACAGGTACCAGCATTTCCACCATGCAATTCTTTCTGTAAGTTTCGAAATTGTAGAAGCGGGAATAGTGATTGGAAGCGCGGGCTTCCACCCAGATCATTCCGCCGTCTGGAGTAAATTTGATCGCATTGCTCATCAGATTGTTCAATACGCGTGCGATTTTGGAAGCGTCCACAAAGAGAAGCGGGAGATCCGGCGGGATTGTCACATTGACGATCAGCTGTTTTCCTGCGATCTGCTCGGCGTATTGATCGTATGTTTCCGTCCAAACTTTTTCAACGCTGCAGGTCTGCAAGGTAAGCGGACTTCGCTTGAATTCCAGTTTTGTGTAGTCCAGCAGATCATTGATCAGTTGCTGCAGACGAAGGATGTTTCGCTGCGCAACGGTCAACCCCTCGTTTTGCATCGGGGTAATTGGTCCTAGTTTTTCTTTCTTGATATATTCCACATAGCCCTTGATAGACGTAAGGGGAGTGCGCAATTCGTGAGAAACGTTCGCCAGGAATTCGGATTTCAAGCGGTCGAGCTGGCGAAGTTCTTTGTTGAGTCTTTCCAGTTCCGCAACCTGACCTGTGAGCGTTCCGTATAATTTCGAGTTTTCAAGCGCGAGAGTTGCTTCGTCTGCAATCATTCTGAGCACGTGCATGTGTTCCGGTTTGAAGGCGTTCACTTCCTTGCTGTGAAGTCCCAAAACCCCGTGATCCCGGTCGCCGGCAAGAAGGGGAATCGCGATCGCCGAGCGAATTTCCATGTCGAGCAGAAGGTCTCTCAGCCCGGGAGGCGCATCCCTTTTTGTGCTTGCAATCAACAGCGACTCTCCGGTCTCCGCCACATGCTGCGCCAGACGGTGCAGCGCTCCGCCCGGAACTGCGTCGGTATTGAAAAAATGCAACTCCTTGTCCGTGCCGTCCGTAGTTGCAAAGAAAAAACTACCGCCCTCAATTACTTCTCCGATTTCCTCAAAAAGTAATTTAACGACAGCAACTTCTTTTCTGACGGACATGATCTTTCTGCTGATTTCGTTCAAGCCCGTGAACTGACGCAATTTTTCTTCCAGGTCATAGCGGATGATGCTCAATCGCCGCAATACGGCATTGGAAAGGAGCAGGGTAGAAGCAAGGAACAAGAAGGCAAGTGCACCCATCCGGTTGTAAGAAAGGGCCATCACTACTCCAAACGGAATTGCGGAAAATTCTGTCAGAAACGCCGGAACAATCGCCCGCTTCAGAAAGCCCCCGGGTTCCTGACCCTGCAGATAACTGCTTCCAAAAAGAAGGATCGCGTTCAGGAAACTGATCCCAACAAACATCAAGAGGATGTGGGCGATGCTTCCGGGTGTGAGCCTGAGAAGGGGCGCTTCCCCTTGTAACAGGGTAATGTAGATCCAGCTTGCAAAAACCCACATGGACGCGATCATCCCGCAATTAAAAATCAGGATGCCCAGGTCGTATGCAAGCGGGATATCCTTTCGCAAGATATAGCGGCGTTCAATGATCCGTTTTGCGGAGCCGACAATGATTCCGGCGGCGGATAGCCAGATGGCAGGAAGGGCTCCAAACACAAGCAGCGTGGCGGTTGTAAGAGAGGATTCAAATGTAATCACTACATTCATGCGTGCATATTGAAAGTGAAGAAACGAGGCGATCACATGCATGACAAAGAACAGAAGAAATGCAATTGCCGGAACGTATTGCTTTGGAAACGGGGAGTCATACGTGCAGAACAGAAGGATCACGACACCGGCGGCGCCAACGATCCAGTGGTAGCAAATGACGGGCAGACCGTACCGCGTTCTTCCCCACTTCATGTTAACTGAAGTATAACACGGGTGATATGCCCCATTTCGGGTATGTGGCGGGTGGCGGGTATGATAAGATACTCAGGTCGATTTTCTTGCAGAAACGATAAACGAGACCGATGGCAAAAATTCTTGTCGTTGACGACGAAGACGACGTACGGAACCTCCTGATCATGATTTTTCGTGATGCGGGATATCAGGTGATTTCTGCAGAGAACGGTCAAATCGCTGTGGAAAAAGCAAAACGCGAACGTCCCGACCTCATCTTTCTTGATATTTTGATGCCCGTGATGGATGGCTTTCAGGCATGCTCGATTTTGAAAAGAGACCCCGTTACGAAGGACACTTTCATTGCGTTCCTGACAGCCAAGGACATGCCCCAGGATTGGGACCGGGGTCTGCAGTCAGAAGCGGACGTCTACATAGCCAAGCCATTTAATACGGAACGCCTTCTGTTTGTGGCCCGCGAACTCCTCGCCCTGAGAGAAAAGTAGGGGATAATCAACGCAGAGGGCGCGGAGCGTTCGAGGCTTCCACTACAGCAGGAATTTGAGTTTTGGGCCGGTAAAC
>CAZDDB010000053.1:0-15837 GCA_964504105.1 uncultured Acidobacteriota bacterium | reverse complement strand
GGTTCTCAATTAGATTCTACCACCTCAACGATATGGTGAGCCTTGTGGAAGCATTCGGGTTTCATCTTTCAAGAACCAGCGGGAGCCACAATATTTTCGCTCACCCGGACATTCCCGAGCTTGTCAATCTTCAGGAAGTCCGGAGGAAGGCAAAGCCCTATCAGGTCAAGCAGTTTCTTAAATTGGTGGAAAAGTATAATCTTAACTTAGGTGATAAATCGTGAAAGACTATCATATCAACATCTTTTACAGTGAAGCTGATGAAGGGTATATCGCCGATATACCCGACCTTGTATCGTGCTCCGCGTTTGGAAAGACTCCGGATGAAGCGCTCGCACAAGTAAAGATAGCCAAAAAAGCCTGGCTCCAAGCAGCTGAGAAAGAAGGTAAACCAATCCCTCGTCCGCGCTATAAGCCGGCAATCTACCAGACCGCCTCGTGAGAACACTCTTGCCTCTGGGCTCACTGAGCGGCACCTTCCCCTGGAGATAGATGGTTACGCGTATCTGGTTCCCTATGTTCGGGAGGGGAAGGAAATTGTTCTGAAAACCGTGATCCCGAGCCGGAAAGCGACGATGAAATACTTAGGAGGCCACCATGAAAAGAACAAGTGATGCGGAAGAACGTGACATTTTAAAATCGTATGACCGTGGAGAATGGAGGTCTATCGGTCGGGGCGTTTTGCAGAGGTAAATAAGCGGTAGACCATTTGGGTTTCGGCAAGTGGTACAATTGGGGTTTATGAAAATTCAGCGGTTTGTGCTCCTGCTTCTCGGCGCCCTCTTTCTGTGGTCGTGTGCCGGAAATCGCGCCTTTCAAAATGCGGAAGAGGCCTTGAAGAACAAGAATTGGGACGTCGCTGTGTATGAATATCAGCAAGCCCTCGATAAAGATCCAAACAACCCCGAACTCAAACTCAAGTTGAGCATGGCGAAGATCTTTGCTTCGCGCCTGCATTACGAAGAAGCAAAGCGTTTCCTGGAAGCAAAGAACCTGGAAAAGGCGGCAGAACAACTGGAGCTGGCGACCGAATTAGACTCGGAGAACAAGGGAGCACGCGAAGAACTTACCCGCCTGAAATACCGGATCGAGCATCCGGAAACGGATACTACGCCAAAACCGCCTGCGGAACGTCCACTCTCCCAGCTTCCCAGTGTTGCGCTGCAGCCGGAATTCAAGCCGAAGAGCGATGTGCCGATCGAGCTCAAATTCAAAGACACTTCCTTGAAGGAAGTCCTGCAAACGCTGGGCAAACTCGGGGATGTGAACGTGCTCTTTGACAAGGATTTCAAAGATGCTCCCGTTAGCTTCGATTTTGTAAACACCACCTTCATGCAGGCCCTGGATACGGTTCTGACCGGAACGCAGAATTTCTTCCGGGTCATCGGCAAAAATACAATTCTTGTTGCCTCGGATTCTCCACAAAAGCGGAGCGAATACGAGGAAAGTGTCAGCAGAACTTTTTATCTCTCCAATGCGGAAGTGGAAGAGATCGCGCGTGTCTTGAGAAATGTTCTGGGCATTCAGATGATCGCAACAAACGCGCGGCTGAATACTGTGAGTATCAAAGACAAGATTACGAAAGTGATTGCCGCAGAAAAAGTGGTGCGCCAGCTGGATAAGCCAAAATCTGAAATTGTGGTGGATGTTGAAATCCTCGAAGTCAATCGTCTGCGTCTGCAAAACTACGGACTGCACATCCATTCTCCCGGCGTGGATGGGATTGAGTCCACTCTCATTACCAAGCCCGAAGAACTGACGCTCGATCCCGGACCCCTGATATCACGATCCAATTTCTTCATTACAAATTTTCCACAGGTTACCCTCCGGTTGCTCAAACAGGACAGCAACTCACGCTTGCTTGCAAGTCTACCGCTCCGGACAGTTGTCGGAGAAACCGGACGCGTCCGGTTTGGCAGTCAGGTTCCTGTGCCCCAAACGACGTTCGCCCCGATCGCCACGGGAGGCGTGAACCAGCAACCAATTACTTCCTTTGTTTACCGGGACGTCGGGATTAACATCGATATCACGCCGCGTGTGCATTATGACGGCGAAGTAACGCTCGAGGTAATCATTGAAAGCAGTGCCATCTCCGGTACAGGCTTCGGCAATCTTCCCCAATTCAGCACAAGCCGTGTGGAGAAGACAATCCGGCTCAAGGAAGGAGAAACCAACATCATTGCGGGCTTGATCCGTGATGAAGAGCGTTCCTCTATGCGCGGACTTCCGGTTCTGAGTAAGATCCCGATCCTGGGCAAGCTCTTTTCCGCGAATGAAAAAACAATCCAGGAAACGGATGTGATCCTGGCCTTGAGCCCGCATATTATTCGCGGACTTCAGATCACACCGGAAGACGAAAAGATGCTCTGGCTCGGAATCGAGGGTCAGCCACAAGGGGGGTACTATCGGCCGTACGCGCCGGTTCCTTATGTTCCGCAGCCCACGGTACCCGAAAAACCAAAGCCAGGAATTCAGTTTCAGCCAAATATCCAGAGCGATAATGAGGAAGCCGCGGAAGACGAAGAGGATTCTTTGGATGAAGAGGATCCGGACTACGAAGACGCAGAGGAAGAGTAGTCGCTGGAACGACTCATGGTTCCAATCCCGCCTCACCCGAAGCGGAAACTCGGCCAGAATTTCCTTCACGATCAAAATGTAATCCGGAAAATCATTGACTTTGCAGATCCTGCGCAGGCCGATTGCTTCCTTGAGATTGGCGCCGGCACCGGCGCCCTGACCGCGCAGCTCGCTCCGCTTGTCCGGAAAGTCATCGCCGTAGAATTGGATACCTCGCTCCTTCCGTTTCTGCAACGGATAGAAGGAGTTGAAGTGGTTGAATCGGACATCCAGAAGATGGATTTCAGCCGGTTTACGGGTGAAGGACCACTTCGGGTCATCGGCAATCTGCCTTACTACATCTCTACGCCGATTCTGACATCACTCATCCGGCAAAAAGATTGTATCCGGGATATGACCCTGATGTTTCAAGAAGAAGTAGCAGTGCGGATTCTCGCATCTCCTTCCCACCCGGAGTTTGGCTTCCTTTCGGTGATCGCCCAGTACTACTGTGAGGTCCGGAAAGGTTTTCGAATCAGCAGGAATAGCTTTACGCCCGCCCCTGAAGTCGAATCACGGATCCTTCAGTTTCATTTCCGGCAGAAAGGACTGCTGGACTACACGGAGTATTCCAGTTTCGTGGGACACGCCTTTGCGCAGCGGCGGAAGAAGTTGAGGAACAACTTACTGCGCGGACTGCGCTTCAGACCTGAGACAGTGGATACCGTCTTCCGGAGCATGGGGATTGATGAAAATGCGCGCGCGGAGAACCTTTCCCCACAGCAGTTCGAACAACTCATCACAAAACTTAAGTAGGGATGCATGGCATTTGGGCGCACGCCGTTGCGCCCTTACAATCGTCTATTCTTGCGACAGGGTGCGTTTCATGCGTTCGCGCGTATCGTCAGAAAGAGAGTCCGACGAAGCTGTGTCCCAATCGATTTCACGGGAGCTTTTTCGGAGAAGCAACAACTGATCCTTGTATCGCTGACACCATTCACAAACATGCATATGGAGCCGAATCAGGATGCGCTCACGCAAGGAGGGCCGGCGATCCATGGCATCCGACATCGCCCGGATGGTCTCTTTGCAGTCAGGCAACCTGCGAGCAAGCGCGAAAATGTACCACATCTTGAGTTTCTGCAGCATAATCTTCAAGGTAAGTCGTACAACGGCGCAGTACCTTACAGGAATTTAAAGAATCCTTAACTCCTCCTCAAGATCTCGCGGGCGGCAATCGAACGCGGGATCCCGGTTTCTCCGCAGCCAGGATGAAAGGGAGATCACGGCTTTTTCGGATCCGGTTTCCGCAGATCCACTGTGATCTTCCAGCTTCCATCATATTGCCAGACCCTGACGTATGTCCCGATTGTCTGATCCGAAACCTCATAGGTGCCGAACGTATATCCAAAATCGCCTCCCGCGGACACATCCGCACCGTCCTGGGTAAGATGCTTTTCGCTTTGGCCGGTTTCAGGGAGGGAGTCCTCACGGAGCAAGACCGGATCGGAGCGGAGAGATTTGTTGAAAACCTCAGACGTCCATGTCTCCCTATCGGCCACGGACAGGGTATCGAGCCGGCTTTCGTGTTGCCCTGCCTGCTGTGGATTCACTCCAGGTACGCGTCTCACTTCTAATACAGTAGCATCCGGACCGGAACTATCCACTCCTGTATCGAGAACTGCCTTCCAGCTTCCGTCTGTTTGTTTCTTCCAGATCGTCAAGAACCGGCCGGAAGCCACAGGCTCCGAATCCTTTGTCCGGCGGTATTCCCAGGGACCTGTCGAAAAACCGAGGTCGCTTGTTTGCGAAACTCCGGCCACTGCCGGCCTCCAGCTCAGCAATCCCGGAGACATCGGGTGTTCGGTCAACCAGGCTTTCCCATTCACCGGCCGGGGAGCAAATAAAACCGATGGTTCCGCCAGGTATTGAAGAAATGCAGCTTGAGTTCCTTTCTCCGCAGCCATCCCGGCAAAATCAAGCTCCGCCCGTACCATCGATGCAAATGAATCCTCTCCGGCAACTGCAGTTGCCACCAACATCAATGATGCGAAAAGTAATGAGAACAATCCTGTCATGAATCACTCCAATTGCTTTTGTTGTGATTCTGACATCAGCTCCCATTCTCCGGATACATTTCGGCCCGAATAGGACTAAAAACAGCATGAAGAGATCCGCACGCAGGGGGAATCCGCGGAGCAATGCCGGATGGAAGAGATGCCGATTCCTTTTGCATTGTCATGTCACCAACTGTAATATAAGAAAAGTGCCGGAAATTAGTCGATTTTACGGTATCATAATCAGAATGTATGCAGAACTGGGAACGCCCCATCATTCTGTTCACTTTCATGCCTACTATCAGGAGCACGTGGCCATTTATGGAATTGATCCTATTAAGTGGATAGAAGGGGCAATGCCCAAGCGCCAACAACGTCTAATCGAGGCTTGGGCGGAACTGCACCAGAAGGAGTTAATGGCAGATTGGGAGAGGTTACAGATGGGCAAACTCCCGATACCCATTGATCCGCTAAAGTAAGGAGAGAGTTGTGGTTCATGGAATTTACCGGATTTTATCATTTGAAATTCTAGGCCCTCATATATTGCGTCTGAGATTTGACGATGGTACTGAGCAGACCATTAACTTTCGCCCGGTTCTTGCAGGGGAACTCTATCAACCGTTGACGGATCTTTCGCTTTTCAATCAGGTAAGAATTGATTCTGAGGTTTATACGCTTGTATGGCCTAATGGAGCAGATTTCGATCCCGCCACATTGCATGACTGGCCACAACTGGTGGATGCTCTTGTAGCACGTGCTCGCAAATGGCAGTCGGTCCCAGTTTAATGGCCTGTTGATTCACGGAACTGTTTGAGGCTCAGGCAGAGGTATTTCCCAGAAGTACAGCATGAACTGAAATGCGGGATCCACCGAACCGATGGCCCGAGCAAATTGTCTTACTTCGACATTTCCCGAGCGATAAAGCATCTCGATTCGACCCTTCGTTTCTTACGGTGATCGAACAACCTGATTTCTGCCACAGCGGCCTACATTACGACCTCTGGAGATCGAATTCATGGATACTGAGACGCCCAAAGTAAACGCGCCTTAACTCCCCTTCAAGATCTCGCGGGCGGCAAGGGAACCCGGGATCCCGGTTACTCCGCCGCCAGGATGAGCGGCGGCACTGCACATATAAAGGCCTTGAATTGGGGTCTTATACCGCGAGAAGCCGGGAACGGGTCTCATGAAGAAGAGTTGATCCAGCGATAACTCACCGTGGTGAATATGACCCTCAGTGAGGCCATACGTATTCTCCAGATCCAGAGGCGTAATGACTTGACGGTGCAATATCGAATCGCCAAAACCGGGAGCATACTGTTCGATTGTCTGTATGACCTGATCGGCGAAAAGCTCGCGCATCGCATTCCAATCGCCATGCTTGAGATGGTAGGGAGCAAATAAAACGTACACGGACATCACATGTTTTCCTTCCGGCGCCAGCGTTGGATCCATGACCGATGGGATGGCGATGTCGAGGAAAGGGGCGCGCGAGTACTCGCCGTATTTGGCATCGTCAAAAGCCCGTTCCAGATAGTTCATATTCGGAGCAATACAGATGTTGGCGGGCTGAATGTTGTCCTTCAGGGCTTTCCATTGAGGGTAACGGTCCAATGCGAGATTCACTTTTGCGCTGACTCCACGCGACTTAATGTTCCGGACTTTCAGCACAAAGCCGGGTTCCAGCTGCACAGGATCGACAAGCTTCAAGAAGGTTCGCTTCGCATCCGCATTGGAGACAACCACATCAGAAAGGATTTCGTCCCCTTCATTCAGGACAACGCCCAGCGCCGTGCCATTCTTGATCAAGATCTTCTTGACGTCCGATTCTGTTCGGATTTCAACTCCGCAGCTTCGGGCAGATTGCGCAATCGCTTCCGAAAGCGCGCCCATTCCACCCCGGATCAGCGGCCAGGCCTGACCGGATCCATTGCCTCTCCCCATTCGCAAGTACATCATCACGTAAACCGATCCGGCTGAACGCGGGCCGTAGAAACTCCCCATGATCCCTTCACTGGCGAGAACACCCTTGAGATGATCATACTCAAAGTTCTCGTTCAACAGATCGGCAACCGGCATCGGCAGAATGCGCAGAAGCTGCAACACATCTTTCTTGCGCACCTTCCGCATCTTCCATGCAAGACGCAGCAATTCGCCCGCGTCTCCCATCCCCGCTGTCGCCGGATCAGGCAAGGCATTTGTCAGAAGCGGACGGATGAGAGACACGTAATGGCTGATCCGGTTTTCAAATACCGGATAGTTTTCCGCATCAGATTTTGAATATTGCGCGATGCTTTCCTGGGTCTTTGCCATGTCCTTCCAGAACATGAGGGAAGCTCCGGATGCCAGAGGAGCAAACAAAACGGGATCAAACTCAATTGTCTCGTACCCAAATTTCCTGAGCTGAAGATCCTGTGAAATCGATTCTTGAAACAGACCGGGACTGTAGGCACATGTGGAATAGTGAAACCCCTGGAAAATCTCTTCCGTCACGGAAGCGCCGCCTACCAGTTTTCTCCGCTCGAGTACAAGGACTTTCTTTCCCGCTTTTCCGAGCGTAGCAGCAGCAACAAGACCATTGTGCCCCGCACCGATGATGATTACGTCATATTTCATGATGAGTTACCCTTTCCGCGCAAAAAGAATGACAACCACCGCCGCGATGATGGAAATCAAGAACGCACCTGCAGCCAGGCCAATCAGACCCAGCGGAAGCCCGCCTTTCTTGAACTTCGCGGTCATCAGCTTGTCTCCGCTACCCATTTCTGCAAGCGGGAAAGTCCACGTGACCGTCTTACCGTCTTCCAGAATCGTTCCGTTCGTATTGGGAGCAGGAAGAGCCTTGTCAGGCAGCTTCACCTTGAAGGAGAATGCGGCATTGCCAAGCATTGCCTTTGCCATCTGATCTCCCATCTGACCCCCGGCCTGCGAACCGTCGTCCTGCTGTCCCTGCGGATTCTTGTTCTTGAGTGTGTGGCTATACACGATCGCTTTTTCTTCTTCCTCCCAGACAAACGGCATTTCTTTGAATGTCGTTGTGTTGTTCAGATCGGTCACCTTCTTGAAATCCACTGTCACGTAGACATGCTGCTGACCGCCTTCCGCTTTCATTTCGATCTTCTTAACCTGGACTCCTTCAGCCTGCAAACCAGCGCGGATTTCGTTTTCTTTGAACTTGAAAGGCATCTCATTTTTGCCCTCTTCTTGTTGCCCTCCGCCCAGGGCCATCATGGAGCTCAACTGCTCAGAGATGCTGTAGTGCATCAACATCTCGCCGGATCCGTCACTCTTGAGGGTAAGAGTTTCTTCGTAGTTGATACATCCAGCCAGGAACAACAGACTCAAAATAAACAGGATCCTTTTCATATCCGCTTATTTACTTATTTCGTTATGTTTATTTGATTTTTGATCTTTGATTTTTGATATTCACCATGATTTGTCTTTTATCATTTCCAGGGCAGCGAGTCTGCCCGGAGCGCCCATGACACCGCCGCCGGGATGGGCAGCAGAGCCGCACAAATAGAAGTTCTTGATCGGAGTGCGGTATTGGGCCCAGCCAGCCACCGGACGCAAAAAGAACAATTGATCCAACGAGAGCTCGCCCTGGAAGATATTTCCTTCGGTCAGACCAAATCGTTGCTCAATATCCCATGGTGACAGTACCTGTCTATGCAAAATCGCATTCTTCAAGTTTGGAGCGTATTCACTCAGCGTATTGATGACAGCGTCCCCAAAATCTTCCCGCGCATCTTCCCAGCTGCGCCCCAGCAGCTCGTACGGAGCATATTGCACAAAGATTGACATCACGTGTTTTCCGGGAGGAGCCATTGACGGATCGATCATGCTGGGAATGAGGCAGTCCATATAGGGCTTTCGCGAGAAACTTCCGTATTTCGCATCGTCGTAAGCGCGTTCGAGATAATCGATCGATGGACTGATCGAAATTGCTCCGCGCAAATGGGGGCCATCGCCCGGCATACACGTGAAGTTTGGCAGCTCTCCAAGGGCGAGATTCACCTTACCGGAGGAACCACGAATCTTGTAGTTGCGGATCTGCTGTAAAAATTCATCATCCAGATGCTTGGAATCAATCAACTTTAAGAAAGTACGTTTCGGATCCAGACTGGAGGCAAGGACATCCGCGTAGAGCTCTTCCCCGCTCTGAAGCGCCACTCCTTTTGCCTTGCCATCCTTCACAATGACCTGCGACACAGGAGCTTCCAGGCGGATCTCAGCGCCGAAACTTTGCGCAGATTTGGCAATCGCTTCGCTGACACCACCCATTCCGCCGCGTTGAAAGCCCCACGCGCGGAACGTCCCATCGATCTCGCCCATGTAATGATGCATCAAAACATAAGCCGTGCCCGGGGAGCGCGGACCAAGAAAGGTTCCAATGATCCCGGACGCGGACATCGTTGCTTTCAGACATTCAGTTTCAAACCATTCATCCAGATAATCAGCCGAGCTCATGGTCATGAGCTTATGCATATCGTGAATCAGTTTTTCACCCATGTTGCGGAAATGCTTTCCCAGTCCGGCCAACTGCGAAAGCTGCGACGGCATCAGAGACCCGATGCGCGGAGGGACCATCCCCAGGATCGGTTTCACCATCAGCGCCATGTGATACATCAATTGTCCAAACTGATCGTACGCCTCGGCATCGGCAATCGAGTGACGCATGATTTCATTGCGTGTCTTCGCATGATCCGCCCAGCGCGCAAGATAGTTCCCGTCCGGTAGCGGAGTCACTGTGCTTTCGAGCGGCAAGATCTCGAGACCATACTTCGGCAGGTCCAGCTCTCGAATTACTTCCGGACGCAGCAGGCTGACCACATAAGAGGCCACCGTGTATTTAAAACCGGGGTAGATTTCCTCGGTCACCGCGGCGCCGCCGACCAGATGCCGGCTTTCCAGCACAACAACCTTTCTGCCGGCTTTGGCCAGATAGGCCGCTGTAACCAGTCCGTTATGACCACCACCTATGATGATCGCGTCATACTTGTTTTTCATCGGCTCCATTGTAAACGATTCCTCAAAAGTAAAGAAGCCCGTGAAGGAGGGACAAACCACAAAGGCACGAAGGCACGAAAAATGAAAAAAAGGAATGATTTGGATCTTGAAACGCGGCAATGTTGTGGTAAGAATTATCTTATGTTAACCGAAATGGAACGCCAACAATATATTGAAATGATCGAAACGTTGCCGCAGAAAGCGGAAGAAACGATCCGCGGACTTTCCGGCAAACAACTTGATGTGCCTTATCGCGAAGGAGGCTGGACGCCGCGTCAGATCATCCATCATCTTGCAGATTCGCATATCAGCGGCTATGCAAGGATGAAGCTGGTAATGACGGAGGATATGCCCTTGTTGAAAAGCTACGAGCAAGAGCGGTGGGCCAAACTCAGCGATGTGTCGATGTCTTTGGAATCATCTTTGTTGATTCTGCGTGGACTTCATGCGCGATGGGCGGTCTTCTTGAAGTCGGTTCACCCGGACGGATGGTCCCGAAAAGGAAGCCATACGGAGCACGGCGAGATGAGCCTGGACGATCTGCTGATTGATTACGCGAAGCACGGCGAGCTGCATCTGTCAACAATCCGCGCCTGACCGGCGGCCCAGTTTCTCGCAAAGACGCACGCAGGATTTTACCACGGAGGCACAGAGACACGGAGAGCGTCTCTGCTGCTTGAACGTTCCCGAGGATCTGTTTTCCGGATCGTTGTTCAACTGCCGCCCTTGGCGGCAGCTTCTGAAAAATTTTCAAAAAGAAAAAGCGGAAAGACTTCTCGACGGTGAATGGTACACCCACCGCTTTTTCTTTTTGAAAATTTTTCAGAAGACAACGATCCGGAAAACAATTGTCCCTGGACCAACTACATCTCCCTCATTTTCTCTATCTCACGATCCCCTTTCTTACACCTCCGTGTCTCCGTGCCTCCGTGGTAAATGCCTATCTCTTTGCGGATTAGCGAGAAAATTGACCTCTTGAAAGTTGGATAGTTTATTGTAACAATAAGCGCATGCCGGAACCGACTCCGTTTTATCCGCGCACCTCGCAGCTTTGCAAGAGTATGCAATGGCGCTATTGGTCCGGGTATTTCGTGCCCAGCTCCTACGAAGTCCATCATGATGTCGAATACTACGCAATTCGCAACTCGGCCGCGCTGATCGACATCTCTCCTTTGTTCAAATATGACGTTTCCGGAAAGGATGCCCAGCGTCTTGTGGACCGTGTCATGACAAAGGACATGAACAAATGCGCTGTCGGCCAGGCGGTTTACTCGACCTGGTGCGATGAGCACGGGAAGACGATGCAGGATGGCACGATCTTCCGAATTGCCGAAGGTTATTTCCGCATCAATGCCGCCGATCCGATCTACAGATGGTTGCAGATTAATGCAATCGGCATGGATGTGAAGATCAGCGATGTTTCCAACAAGATCGCCTCTCTTGCGCTGCAGGGACCTCTGTCCCGCGAGATCCTCAAACAACTCGTGCATGGTCCGATCGAACAACTGAAATTTTTCAGGATTACGGAAGAAATCGTGGACAGTTTTCCCGTTTTGATCTCCCGCACGGGTTATACAGGAGATCTCGGTTACGAGCTGTGGGTATCGACAGAGGATGCCGTTGCGCTGTATGACATCCTGATGTCGGTTGGCCGGTCTTACGGGATTACACCGGCGGGGAATCTGGCGCTGGATATTTCCCGAATTGAGGCTGGTTTTATCTTGATTGAAGTAGATTACATCAGCTCGGAAAAAGCAGTCATCGCCTCGCAGCGATACAGTCCGTTTGAAATTGGACTCGGCTGGACGGTCAACCTGGAAAAGGATAATTTTGTCGGGAAAAAGCATCTTGTGGAAGAGAAGAAAAAAGGCTCACCGCGGCAATTGATCGGCCTGGAAATTCGATGGGACGATCTCGAAAAAGCTTTTCTCGAAGAAGGTCTTCCGCCGCAGCTACCGTCTGCGGCATGGCGTGGTGGTGTTCCGGTCTACAACGAGGAGCGACAGGTTGGCAAGATGACCAGCGGATGCTGGTCTCCAATGCTCAAGAAGTATATAGTTCTTGGCACCGTTGAATCCGGTTATTCAAAACTCGGAACAACGTTACAGATGGAATTGACGGTAGAATATAAGCGCAAGAAAGTGATCGGCGACGTGGTAAAGCCTCCCTTTTTCAATCCGGAACGCAAGCGAGCGTAAGAGAAAACCTTCCGTTCAAATTTTATCAATTATGTCATCCCCAAAAGGTCTGGAAGGAATTGTAGCGGCTGAAACGCGAATCAGTCACGTAGATGGTCAGGCGGGCGAGCTGATTATCGGCGGGTATGCGTTGGAAGAGATTGCCGGGCACGCTTCTTACGATGAAGTTGCGTTTGTTTTGTGGAATGTCGCGATTGGAAAAGGACCCGCCTTTCCATCCGGTGAGGAGCTCGCTGGACTCGAGCGAGAGCTTTCCAATTTGCGTGCGATTCCGGATGCGGTTCTCACGGTTTTGCGCGCTGCTCGAAATGCGCCGCCCATGGATGCCCTTCGGATGGCAGCATCGATTCTGTCGCTGGATGATCCGGACATCGAGGATGAATCGCTGGCGGCTAATTTACGGCGCGCGAAAGTCATGACTGCGCGGATCCCGTCCGTCATTGCAGTACACGACCGCATTCGCCGCGGACTCGAGCCGGTTTCCCCTCATCCGGGATTGGGCCGCGCGGCGAACTTTCTATACATGTTAAACGGCAGCGAACCGTCTGCAGAGTCAGCGCGCGCCATTGATACATACTGGACCACGGTAATCGATCACGGGATGAATGCGAGCACCTTTGCCGCACGGGTGATCGCGTCCACGCAATCCGACATGTACTCGGCGGTCACCGGCGCTATCGGCGCATTAAAGGGGCCGCTGCATGGCGGAGCTCCGGGACCGGTGCTCGATATGCTGCTGGAAATACGAGCCGTCGATCGTGCGGAAAGCTGGATCCGTAACGAACTTGCATCGGGCGGCCGCATTATGGGATTCGGTCACCGGGTGTATAAAGTTCGTGATCCGAGGGCAGATGTTCTGAGCCGGACAGCAAAACAGCTGGCCGATTCGGGTTGCGGAGACACACGCCTGTATGATCTGGCTACGGGAGTGGAGTCCGTTATCTTGCGTGTTCTGGAAGAAGTGAAACCGGGGCGCCATCTGAAAACCAATGTCGAATTCTACACGGCTCTTGTTCTACAAAGCGTGGGATTGAAACCGGATCAGTTCTCCTCCGTATTTGCGGCGGGACGTATCGCAGGCTGGACTGCGCACATCCTGGAACAACTTGCAAACAACCGTCTGATCCGGCCGGCCTCCGAATACACGGGCCCCCGCGGGTTAAAGTATTAAGCACGGAAACACGGAATTCACGGAAACAGAGCTTTAATACTTTCTCCTTTCCGTGTATTCCGCGTATTCCGTGTTTCCGTGTTTCCGTGCTTAAATCCTTTCCTACATCCAGGGGTCGATCGATTCGATGATCCAGGTGTGCTCTTCCCACAAAACTCTTTCACCGGTCACCTTTCCCAGCAATCCCGCGGCGAGCGGCGCCTCGTACGAGTAGATTCCTTCCTTTGGATTCGAATCCCACGGACCCAGAATCGTCACGGTAATCCTTTTCTCAGGAGACTGGGCCAGTATCACACGTGTTCCGGGCCGGACTTCGCTGCAGTCGATTTGCTGCGGATCAAGCAGCCTCACGCGGTTCAAGTCCCTTTGCAGATGGTCCACGCGGTTGATCAAATACTCTTGCCGTTCGCGCGCTGATTTGTATTCGAAATTTTCACGCAGATCACCCATTGCGGCAGCTTCTCCGATTGCTTTCCGGTTCTTTGGCAATTCTGATTTGATGATTTGCTCGAGCTCCGCCCGTTTTCGCTCGGACGCTTCCTTCGTGCTGAAGATCAAGTCTTCTTTCTTTTTCATCTCCGGAAAACTCATCCTGATCCTGCTCTTCCATCGTTCGCGGCGGTAATCCTCGATTCCCTTCGCATGTTCCAGAGCATCCACCGCCTTTTGAGCAATCTCCGAATCAATTGACCTGCCCATAACATTCAAAAGCAAACCGCTTTCAATCGCCTTTTTCAACTTGTTCCTGTGCGAAGAGAACTCAGGCTCATCGATTGCGGTAACCACGGCAATCAGAAACCTCCCATCCAGTCTCCTTCCAATCGGATGAGAAACTGCATCCAGCCCTTCTACGGCCGCCTGCTGTGCGATCCAGGTAAAGCCTCCCGGGTAGGCAAACGGACGTTGAAAAATCTGATCCAGCAGGGCCTCCAGATCTTTGGGCGAAGCTTGCTGCAGTGTTTCATACAGAAAGCTATGAATCCTTGGATTGTCTTCCCGAAGAAAAGCTTCCACGAATAGCGCCGTCCAGCGGCCCGCGAACAAAGTCTGAAATGACTGCAGGACCTTGATTTTCAAATTTGAATTGTCTATTTCTGCAAGGAGAGCAGAGGGCTCTTTTTGGCTGAGGACTTCCTCAAGGGTGTAGGGCAACCTGGATTCCTGTCCCTTCCACCGGGAGAAGAGATCCCATAATTCCAGCGCGCGTCCCGAGTGCTTGTCTTCGAAAACCTGCCGCGCATTTTCCGCGAGTGCAGCGGAAAAATACCCGGACAGATCGCTGCTTCGCGTTCCATGTTGACGGGCCAATTCGATCCGGGAACGAAGGTCCCCTTGCGCAAACGCTTGTTTTAACGCTTCCTCGGCCATACCGGTGGATTCACTCCAGGAATAAGTTGCCTGCGTTCCTTTCCCGGACACTACTATGTGCGGATCCTTCCGGGCCGTTGTCCACCACTTGCTCCAATGCTCAGCCACGACGATTCCAGTCAGACATTCCTTGATCTGCGCAACATTCATGTCTCCCATTTCGCAAAGCAGACGGCCCAGCACAGGTCCAGGATTTGCTTCGGCTTCCTGCCGGAGTTTCTCCGGCTCATCGAGCTTCCGGCGCAGGATTTGACCGCTGGAGAGAGGAATCAGCTCTTGGTCTCCCATCTGGACGGCCACATCTTTTCGGCTTTCAAAGTCAAGACGCACGAGACCCAGATTCAGATTGATCTCTTTCACTTTTCCGACACCATAACCATTCTGGTAGAAACATTGCCCTACATCATGTTTTAGCCACCACTCTATTTTGTCCAGAGCAACACGCAATTCTTCCGAGTGAATCGATTCAAAGTTGTAATGGCGAAGAATCCTGGTCAGTGAAGAGCTCTCGGCATACAGGGAGTGGAGAGTTTCGGCAATCTGATTCCGCGCGTCTTCGCGCCTTTCCGGAGTGTGGGCATGTCTGGCGATCTCTTTGAGTACCTTGAATCGCTGGGGCCAGTTTTTTTGTTCCAGCAGTTGTTGAGCCAGCAATCCTAAAAGCAATCCGGCGCGTTCTTTCTCTTTTTGTCTGCCCAGCGCCCGCGCTGCCTGAAAGAACTCCTCCACTACTGCCTGTCCGGCTTCCATCCGTTCAAGCAAAAATCCTTCAGCCTCCTCATACTGTCCTTGCTCGATGAACGCGAGAATGTCCTTATTTTCCATCGGAACGTCTGCTTTGACGAATCCTCCTTTTTTCAGCTACCCAGTTGCGGTAACGGCCCCACAGATCCGGATCCATTCTATCCAGTCTGATCCCCGCTTTTTCGCGCATCTGAAGTTGTTGAAACAAGACTTCCCGCGTAATGATCTGCTGCCTGTACTTATCCATCAATTCACCGACCGGCAAATCAGCCAGGCCGGAAGTTTCCTCGCGAACGCCTCTGTGGATCACCCTCTGGCGGTCGCGGTCCCGCTCCGAGCCGGCGCTTCCACCCTGCGGCTCCCCTTCATGAACCTTGTCGTTAAACCGTTTGTAAACTTCGCGGGGAAGGATCTCCATGCGTTTTGTCTGTTCAATGGATTCCAAATAATCGTGCACCGCTTCCGGATCTGTTTTTACCGCTTCAAAAATCAGAACCAGCCGCTCGACGAGCATCGCGACTCGATTTTCGTACTTGATCATCTGGGGAGCGCTCAGCCGCCCTCCCCTCTTGATATAAGCATCCTGTCTGTTGATCTCGCGAACAAATTGATTCCCCGCTTCGTCAAAGTAAGGAAGTTCATATTCATCTTGAAACATTCAGCTATCCTCTTCAAAATCAAATATCAAAGATCAAAAATCAACGAAACATAATGAAATAAGCAAAGAACCACT
>CAZDDB010000052.1:0-15881 GCA_964504105.1 uncultured Acidobacteriota bacterium | reverse complement strand
GCGCCATCCGAATCTTTCTCACTCGCTTTAGAACTTGTGTTACAGTGCACTAGCCGCTAGTGTGCTGTCTAGGTTTGACCCTATAATAGAAATCATGAAAAGCAAACGAAGGAAGGGCGAAGATTTAACGCAGTTGATGGCGCAGGCGGTCGAAAACATGCAGCTCGGTGTTACGATCACCGATATGAACGGCCGGATCCTTTACACCAATGCGTCTGAAGGGCGAATGCATGGATACCGTCCGGAGGAACTGATCGGAAATGATGCCCGGATCTTTGCTCCGCGCGAATTATGGAAAGTGATGCCGCCGGAACGGATCCAGGAGCTCGGAAGCTGGAAACGGGAAAGTATAAACATCCGGGAAAACGGTGCAATGTTTCCTGTGCAGATTTTCTCGAATGTGATTCCGGATCAGGATGGAAATCCGATCGGAGTCGTTACCGTTTGCGAAGATATCTCGGAACGTCAGGCAGCCCAGCACGCATTTTACGATTCACTTACGGGCTTGCCGAACCGCACGTTGTTTATGGACCGGCTCGGGCGTTCGATCAAAAGGATTAAACGGAGACGAGACTATCTGTTCGCTCTTCTGTATCTCGATATGGATCGCTTTAAGCTGATCAACGATATGCATGGCAACACTTTTGGAGACCGGCTTTTGAATTCATGCGCTCGAAGACTGGAGAAGTGTCTCCGCTTTGGGGATACAGTGGCCCGGCTCGGTGGGGACAAGTTTGGGATCCTTCTGGAGGATATCAGCGATTTCAAGGACGCAGTATTCATTGCGGAACGAGTTCAGAAACAATTGACTTCGCCATTCGATCTCGATGGCCTTGAAGTGTCCGTCACTGCCAGCGTGGGAATCGCACAGGGAACATCCGGATATGATAGACCGGAGGATTTGCTGAGGGATGCCGATTCTGCAATGTACCGTGCAAAAGCCATGGGCCGGAATCGGGCCGAGATCTTTGATGCTACCATTCACCTGCCGGGGCCTTCTCATCTTCCATTGGAAGATTCACTCCGCAATGCGCTGGAGCAAAATCAGTTTCTGCTTCACTATCAACCGATCGTCTCGTTGGAAGACGGAAACGTAGTAGGAGCGGAAGTTCTTCTTCGCTGGAACCAGCCGGAACGCGGAATGGTGCACCCGGATGAGTTTATTCCAGTGGCGGAAGAAACGGGCATGATCGCGCCGCTCGGCGAATGGGTCCTGCGAAACACTTGCGCTCAAAACACGATCTGGCAGCAAGCTGGATTGCGGCCAATTTGTCTTTCACTCAACCTGTCGATTCGTCAGCTGGAGACGCTGGGATTCATCGAATTCGTCGCGAGAGTTTTGCAGGAAGCCCATTTCGATCCTTCGCTTCTACAATTGGAACTTTCGGAAAGACTCGCAATGGAGCGAATGGAAAAGCTGGTCAGTCCGTTGGCGGAGTTAAAGGCAATGGGCATCCGAATCTCGATTGATAATTTCGGCACCGGCTATTCTTCTCTTGGTCATCTAAAACGGTTCCGGATCGATACTTTGAAAATTGATCGTTCGTTTATCCGGGATTTAGGCGCCGACCCAAAAGACGATGCCTTTGCCACTGCAGTAATCGCTCTCGCACACAGTCTACAGATGAGGGTAGTGGCGGAAGGAGTGGAAACCGAAGAGCAACTGGCCTTTTTGCGGTGGCATCACTGTGATGAAATTCAAGGGTATCTGTTCAGCCCTCCGTTAACTGTTGAAGATTTTACGCGCCTGCTTCAGGACAACCGCCAACTCCAACTCAAATAAAGATTTCGCGTTTTAAGTGAGCCAGAGTTTCTTGAAACGCACGACGGGGTGGGTAAAATGAGGAACGCAACCCTGAACTGAATCCTGGTGCAAAACCAGGGCACGCGTGTGATACAGACAAATACACGGAGACTCTTGCATCCAGATCCTTTCGGCGCGTTGATAAAGCCGCGCACGTTCCTGGATGTCTGCCAGGCAGCGCGCTTCTTCCACGAGCCTGTCGAACTCGGCGTTTTTGAATCCAAGACGGAACACCGGGTTGTGGGAGTGAAATGTGACATAGAGAAAATTGTCAGGATCCGGATAATCTGCCACCCAGCGTGTCATCCGCATGGGAACAAGACCGCGTTCGATGCCACGCTGATTCGATTCCACATCCAGTTCGCGAATCTCGAGATCCAATCCGACATCCTGCAGATTTTCCCGAACGACCCTAAGAACAGCCAGGTTGGAAGCGCCTTCGCTGTGCCAGACCTCAATCGGTGTGCCTTCCGAAACACCCGCCTGCCTTAAGAGTGCGCGAGAACGGGCAGGATCAAACAGGTAACCGTGCGCGGAAGGATCATGTGCAGGCAATCCCGGAGGCAGCAAACTGCGCGCCACCAGGGCCTGTTCCGCGCCGACAACATCGCGGACAATCCGTTCACGGTCCACTGCAAATGCGATTGCCTGCCGGACCCGCACATCCTGGAGGGGGGGAATCCGGCAATTGAGCGCGAGAAAAGCCGTATACAATTGAACGTTTGTTTGAAGCCTTGGGCGCCATTCCGGCAAATTCAAAAATTCATTGAGATACTGCTTCTGAAGCTCTGCGGTAAAATGGAATTTCCCGCTCCTGATTCCCGCTGCAATCTCGGACTCCTGCAATCCAAAATCAGCGCTGATTTGATCCAAATAAGGAAGAGGGGCGCCGTGATATTGTTCAAAACGGGAGATCTCAATTCTGCGCTCCGGCTCAAAACGTTCCAGTCTGAATGGGCCGGTTCCGCAAACCTCCGGAAGCGGACCGCGAAGTTTTGCCAGTTCCGAAGGAATTACATACGCGAACGGTTGCGCCATGATCCCCAGAAAGAAAGGCACAGGTTCGCGAAGACGGATCTTCAATGTGTAGGAATCAAGCATCGTAATGCCGGCCACTTCCGGCGACGCGCCCTTCTGGAATTCTTCCGCTCCCTGTACCATCTCATATACCCAGGTCCCCGGAGAATTGAGCGAGGGATGCAACACTCTTTCAAACGAGTCCTTCACATCGACGGCCGTCATCTCTTTCCCGTTATGAAATTTCACACCACGCTTGAGACGGAATGTATAGATCATTCCGTCCTCTGAAATTTCCCACCGCTCTGCAAGACAGGGTTTGAGATCTGTTCCTTCGCCATATTCCACGAGACCTTCGTACAAACTGTAGACCCAGTCATGAATGTAGACATACCGCGAGAAGGCAGGATCAAGAGTGGAAACCCGGGCAGCGACACCTAACCGTAAACTACCGCCTGCCTTGGGCTCCGGCAACCGGAAACGCGCCAATTCATGATTCAGAATGAACGATTCCTGGTCCAGCGAAAGAACTGTGGAATTCAGAGCGCGGATCGTAGCTGTACTGGAAAGCACCGTGTTGCGCAAGCTTTCAACGGAACGCGCGACCTGAGCGCTGGTCGTGGATTGTTCGGAAGTGGCAACGTGAATATTCTGAATAATGCCTGAAAGATGTTCCACGATGCCGCTGACTTCCTTGGCGCCATGCGTCTGCTCTTCCATGCCCCGTTCCACATTTTGCAACAGATGAATCATTCGTTCTGCCTTGGAAGAGACTTCATTGCTGGTTTGAGTTTGCTTTCGAATTACACCGGAGATCTGTTCCAATCGTTGTTTAATGATGGCAGCAGCCTGCTGCACTCCTTTCTCCGCCTGGACCTGTTGTCTGGATGATTCCGTAATGGCGGTAACCCTTTCCCGCGCCGCGGAGGTGCTTGTCAGAATATCGGAAAGCGCTTCGGAAGCTTTCCCGCTTCGTTCAAATCCCTGCGCAAGACGGGTTTTTCCGGCTTCCATCAAATCGACGGCCTCTCTGATTTCAATTCTCACGCGCGAGATCAGTTTCTCAATTTCCTGAACCGAAGACGCAGTTCGGTTGGAAAGCTTCCGGATTTCATCGGCCACCACGGCAAATCCTTTCCCGTGGACGCCTGCCTGGGCAGAAAGGATGGCAGCATTCAGGGATAGAAGATTGGTTTGATCGGAGACCTGGGTGATCACATTCAGGATGTTTCCGATCTGGTCCGAGCGAATCGCCAGATTTTCAATGACGGCGCTGAGTTTGCCAAACGCTTCTGCAATTTCCTCCATGCCCTGTTCCACATCGGCAACCACAGCACTGCCGGCCCTTGCGGCAGTGGACGCACGCTCGGCGAGTGCGTCGGATTCAAGCGCGCGAACTGTCACTTCAGCTGTGCGCATTTCCATGTTTTGCATGGATGTATCGGTATCCCGTGTGGCGTACACGAGCATCTCACTCGCCGCCGCAATCTCCTTCATTCCCCGAACCATCTCTCCCATGGATGTCTGCGTATCCTTTGCAAACATGCCGACCTGCAACGCATTCCTTGTTACTTCTTCAATGCTGGCGGTAAGCTCAAGAGCGGCGCTGGATGCCGTAATTCCCAGTTCGTTCAAGCTTTCCGCGGCTGCGGCAATGCGGTGGATCGCAGAGTTGATTTCCACCATGGCCGACGATGCCTTCTCGGCCGCATCCGATTGATTTTGCCCGCTCTTCAACAGGGAACGGGACAGATCTACAATCTGTCCGGATGTGCCGCTGACACTGTCGGCAACGTTCTTCACCTTGTCCACGATCTGACGGAACCGGTTATTCAAAACCCGGAGGCTGACGGAAAAATCCCTTACCGTTCTGCCGGTAGAACTCTGCAGAGAACGAAAAATATGCAGATCTCCTTCCGTCATTTCCTCCACATCTTGCCGGAGCTCACCCAGACCCCTTTTGGAACTTGCATCTGAAAAAATTCCGGCAACCAGAAAGATAAAAGCGGAAATGGCGAACCAGAACAGACGCCATTTCAAGGATTCCTCCATCCAGGAAATACCGAAAAGGATTGCTGCAACAAGAACTGCGCGAAGGATTTCCGTCCGGTGATCGCGAAGGTATTCAATCATGCTTGCGGACCCGGAACAGCACCGTCAGAAGCCAGTGAAAAACGGTGACAAAAAAGCCTGCCAGCAGAAACCCCCAGGTAGTCCCGGTCAAAACGCCCGGCAGAATCAGGGAAGCTGCATAAAGAAGAAGCGCATTCAGCACAAAGTAAAAAATTCCAATCGTCACGACCAGCAGGGGAAACGAAAAAAAAACCAGCACCGGCTTGAGAATCCAGTTCAATAATCCAAGCACGATACTGAACCAGCAAAGCGTAAGAAATCCACCGTGAAAATTGAAGCCGGGAAGGAGAATATCGGCGCCTTTAAGCGCCGCAACTGTCAGCAGCAGACGGAGCAGCAGGTTCATCATTCACCCCGCAAGTATAGCATGAGCTATCGCTTCCCGCGGCCGGACCCCTTTGGTTTCCGTTCCTCCGGCTCAACAACTTGCTTCACCCGGACTGGATTGCGCTGCCAGAGCTGCCGGTACTGCCGCAACCATTCGTCCAACTGACTCAACGGCAACGGATTCAAGCTGTATATGTGGGAACGGCCGGTGCGGTTCTCGATCACCAGATCCATGCTGCGCAACAGCCGCAGTTGTCTGGAGATAGCCGGACGGCTTACCGGAAACGATTCCGCAATCTTGCCCGCAGAACAGTCCCCCTGCCGGAGCAAATCCAGAATCGCTCTTCGCGTCGGATCCGCCAACGCACGGAAAACATCACTCGAAGTCAGTTCCTGTTGTGTAATCATAACGGTGGCTTGCCTCCCAATGCACGGTCTGGCCTTAATATGTAACCAAACGGTTACATATTAATCATAAAGACGCCCCGGTGTAAAGTAAAAGCTAGCGCCCTGGTACACGAGGTTCAAAAGTGCGTGAGAAATGAACTGAAACACTTCGTGATCATGTGTTACAAGGAACTAGCGAAAATCAAGGAAGGTGCACTGATGTCCTTTCAGTTTATCCCTTTGCAGTTTCAGCGTTATGAACCGGAAGAGCAAATCGAACGTGCCCACAGTTTTTTTGAGTTGTGCAATCGCAGAAGAACGGTGCGCGATTTTTCCTCGAAACCGCTTCCGGAAGGATTGATAGATCTGTTGATTCGTACAGCAGGCTCTGCCCCCTCCGGCGCCAACAAGCAGCCATGGACATTTGTTGTCGTCACCGATCTGGAAATCAAACGGAAGATCCGGATTGCTGCGGAAAAGGAAGAGAAGATCAGCTACGAAGAACGAATGCCCGGAGAATGGCTGGAGGATCTCGAACCGCTGGGGACCGATTGGCATAAACCATTCCTCGAAGAAGCGCCCTGTCTGATCGCCGTATTCCGGCAAGATTACGGATTTCGGGAAGAACAGAAGGTCAAACACTATTACGTATCTGAATCCGTGGGACTCGCAGTTGGTTTTTTGCTTGCGGCGATTCATAATGCGGGTCTTGTTTCTCTCACACATACGCCAAGTCCGATGGGATTCTTGCAGGAAATTCTGGAACGGCCAAAGAATGAAAAACCGTATCTTCTGATTCCGGTTGGCTATCCGAAGGAAGGGACACAAGTCCCCGACATTCACCGCAAACCGTTGGAGCAAATCCTGATCCGGAAATAGAATTTTTGATCACAAATTGATGCTTGAATTTTGGTGATTTACACGCTAACGCAGCCGAATCTTTTGCCGGACCGATTCCTGATACCGGCTCTTGCTGAGCATGCCCGCTCTCCACATCAGTTTCAGGGTCAGGTTCTTGCGTTTCAGCAACCGTGGATTGTATCGATAGGGATTGTACACAATTGGATTTGGAATCATCGCTGTCAGCAGCGCTGATTCTGCGGGATCAAGCGAAGAGGCAGACTTGCCGAAATACTTGCGGGAAGCCGCTTCAATCCCGTACACACTTTCCCCCCACTCAATCACGTTGAGGTAAAGCTCCAGCAGCCTGTTCTTCTTCACACAACGTTCGACGCGCAGCGTCAGAATGCCCTCTTTCCATTTTCTTAAGGGGTTTCGTGAAGGGGATAGATACAGATTCTTCATCAATTGCTGTGTGATTGTGCTTGCCCCGGAAACGATCTCCCCTTCTTCGAGGTTTCTCTCCATCGCCATGCGAATCGCAAAAAAATCAATCCCGTGATGATGAGTAAAGTTCGGGTCTTCCGTTACGACCACCGCATTTTTTAGATTCTTTGATATCGCCGAAAGCGGGATCCATCTCTGGTCGATTTTACGTTTCAGGCCGTGTTCTGCCCATTCATCTTTGCGGTTTTCGATAAAAGCTGTTGTCTTCGGATTTTTCTTGTCGAGATCGCACAGGTCCGGAACGGAGAAAAGACAGAGAAGCGTGTAGAGAGCAAGAAAGAGGACCGTCCATAGCGCGGTCCAGCCGAGGATGCGAAAAATCCTACGCATCGTGAAATATGTTAGCGCAATCTCAGGAAATCCGACCGAAATACGTTTTGGTTTCCGCTTTCATCAATCACAAACGTGGTGTTTCTGTTCCGTTCCAGAAACTGAAGTTCGAATGCCTGCTCAAAAAAATTATTGATAAAGATGTTGTTGAAAGTGCCGGGACCAACATAGATTCCGCAGGGCGCGGGACAGGCAGAAGTACCCGGCTGCTGTGAAAGATAGCCGATGTAAGAAGCAAGGACCTGGTTGTAACGGGCGCCCTGAAGGAATTCCATCGCGCGAAACGAACGAACGAAATGATTATCGCGAAACACATTGGCCAGGCTAACCTTGACTCGAATTCCGATCGAGAACTCCTGCTCAAACGAATTGCCGGTAATCTGATTTCCTTTGCTGTGCCCCTGTTCGAGCGGACGGTCCAGGTCTTCCGAGCTGCCATCGAGCTCAATCGCCACTTCCATTTTCTCACACGACGGGCGGCCCCCCGTTCCAATAAAACGGTTGTTGCTGATGAAGGAACTTTCCATCCGTTCCGCGAAGATCGCCTTTTCAAAATTTTCAAAGATGCAATTTTCGATTCGGATATTTCGATTAAATCCGGTGCACTCGTTCGGCTGATTGCACCGTTTTCCCTTCAGGTGAACCCCTCCCTGCCGGAAATGGACCGAATGAATCCGGATGTCTTCTGTTTGTTCCAGTTGAACGGTCCCTTCCAGTGTCAGGTTCTCCAGTCTAATCTCCATCGAATTCCGAATCGAAAGCAAGGGTTCAGACCGCCCGCTGATTCTGACCGGTTCCCCCGAAGTTTCCCCGCGAATCAACAAGGGAGTCTCCCGTTCTTGAATCGTGATGGTGCGGGAAACATCCCAGTCTCCGCCTTCGATCCGGATCAAGCGAAAGTCGCCCTGCAGGGCCTCTTCCAATCCCGGAGCCAGATCGGGGACGCGCTGCGAACCGCGAACGATCATACACTCGAAACGGTTGACGACGACAAGAGAGCGAGGAGATTCAGCTTCAGCTGAAGAAAGAAGGGTAAGAAGAATGATCCAAACCATCACCAGCTGCGCTGAATGACAAAATCCAGCAAGTCGAGCATGCTCGACTTTGCGTCGGAATCGTCAAACACGGCAAGGTCATTCTTGGCAAGATTCGCGTAAAATTTCGATTTCTTTTCAGCGTCGGGCAACGCATTGCTCCGGATCAGATGATCCAACAATCTTTCGCGGGAAACGGCATCATACTGCTTCTCCATCAAGGCTCTACGGATGGTATCCACTTCCTCGTTTCCATTCGATCGTTGCAACAAATAGATCAGCGGGAGAGTGATCTTTCCTTCTTTCAAATCGTGACCCACCGGCTTGCCCAGCGCCATCTCGGTAGAGGTAAAATCGAGCAAATCATCGATTAATTGGAAAGCCATTCCCAGATTCAAACCGAAATTTTGGAGAGCGGCTTCCTTTTGCGGGGAAACATTTCCCAGAATCGCGCCGATTTGCGTGCAACCGGAAAACAGATACGCGGTCTTGCGGCGAATTAAGTTCAAATGGTCCTGTTCGGAAATATTGATGTCGCCGTTTTGTTCCAGGCTGATCATCTCCCCTTCCAGCATACGCAGCGTGATGTCGGAAATAAGCCGCAGGATCCGCATGTTCTCCCGTGTGAGCGCGAGGGACATCGCCTTGGTATAAAGGTAATCCCCCATGAGAACGGTGATGCTGTTTCCCCATTTGGAGTTCAGTGAAGCGCGGCCGCGTCGCTGCGTGGCTTCATCAATGATGTCATCATGAATCAGTGTTGCCGTATGAACAAACTCCATAATGGCCGCAAACAAGACGTCCTGGGCCCCCTGATAGCCGGCAATCCGGGAACTCAGGATTACCAGCAACGGACGGATCCGCTTTCCGCCGCTTTGAAAGATGTAACGCCCCATCCGCGCTATGATTTCAATCTCGGAGGACATATACTTTTCGATTTCCACTTCGAGTAACTGCAGCTTTTCATCGATATGATTTTGCAAAGCGGGAGTGAAAATCGAAAGTTCCTGTGGAAGTTGCTTGATCATCAGTTGGACCGGTAGTTTTCAAATTGAAGGGAAATGCCGATCTTTGCTTCGTTTTCGCGAAGCAGGCCGATGACTTCCTGCAGCTCGTCCTTGCTCGGCCCCGAAATCCGCACCTGATCGGATTGAATCGTCGCCTGCACTTTTTTCAATTTGCCGTCTTTAATAATCCGGATGATCTCCTTGGCTTTTTCGGAGGGAATTCCCTGCTGCAGTTGGGCAATCTGGCGGACGGTATCTCCTGCTGCCTGTTCCACTTTCCCATACAGAAGTCCGTTGAGCGGCACTTTCCGCTTGATGAGTTTCTCTTTCAGGATCTCGGTCACGCTCTTCAACTTATGCTCGTCGTCCGAAACCAGCACCACTTCCTTCCCGTCGAACGTGATGTTGCTCTTGCTTCCTTTGAAATCGAACCGGGTATGGATCTCTTTCATGGCCTGATTGACGGCGTTCGACACTTCTTGCACGTCAATCTTGGATACGACATCAAATGAATTTTGCTGTTTTGACACGGAGATTGAACCGCCCGGAAGTATGATTCTCGAGGCACCATCTTAGCATATTATTGAAATTTCACAAGTTCGAGGAAAGGATGAAACCGCAACGCCCGCGCTACTGGTAAAATGAGAGTCTGATGCACAGATTTCTGTTTGCTGCCGCCTGTTACATCACCGGGATGAGCTCGCTCATCTTCATGTTCTGGCAAATACAATTCGGGTTTCAGGACGATGCATCCTTCTCCTGGATTTTCCCCATGTGGAATTCGTTTCTTTTCCTCATCTTCCCCATTCAGCACTCTCTGCTTGCGCGTCCTTCGATCAAGACAAAGATCCGGCAAGTCCTTCCGCCGCTTATGGAGCGGCCCTTTTACGTGGGCACTTCCGGACTGGCCATGTGGATCCTGTTGCTGTTCTGGAAGCAGTTTGGACCGGAGCTGTATCGCTTCAGAATAGCGATTCCCTTCGATCTGATTTTTTGGCTAAGTATTGCGCTGATTGTGGCGTGTACGCTCAGTCTGGACCACTCTGCCATGTTTGGTCTGAAGCAGGGGTACGTTGCATGGAGAGGACTGGAAATGCCGGATGGCGGGTTACAGACGAAAGGAATTTACAACGTTGTTCGCCACCCGATCACATCATTGTTTATTGTGACACTCTGGTCTCATGAGAGCATGACGGCAAGCAGGCTCCTGTTCAACCTGATGTTTACAGCCTATGCCCTTGCGGGAACGGTGCTCGAAGAACAGGATCTGAGAAAGCACTATGGGGAAGACTACCTGCAATATTGCAAAAAAGTCCCCGCTTTCATCCCGCGGTTCTGGTGACTCCTCGCTTCATGAGAAAAACAGAACACGCAATCAACACAAGCCCGGCCAACAGCAACATTCCTGAGGGTCTTCCTTCCGCGATTTCAAGCCAATCGTACGACGGGTTCATCGCCACAAAGGTCACATACCCGTTGCTCAGCAGGTGCAGCAGCATTCCGGTGAAAATCGATCCCGATTTCCACACCAGATAGGTTGCAGCAAGGCCGATCAAAAACACACCGGGGAAGCGGTGCAGACTCAGATGAAACACGGCGAACAGAAATGCGGTAAGCAAGATTGCGCTCCACGGCTTTGATCGCGAAAGCATTCCGGAGAGGACAACACCACGAAACGACACCTCTTCACAAATCGCCGGCAACAGCGCAATCAGCGCGAAGGAGCGGAAAAAAGACTGCCCTGACAACTCCCTCATCATGCGGTCCATGTAGTCCACCAATTCCCGGGGCAGAGGAAACAAACTTTCCTGCACATAGCTCAACGTGCCGATCCCCAGCGCGATTCCGGCAAACATCAAGAATGTCGACAGTACCGCGGACATAGAAGGAGCAGACAACCGGAATGTTTTGCGAAGATCCAGTTTTAGATACGCGGCAAATCCGACCGGCAGCGCAAGAAAAATAACCAGCTCCGTCACCAAAAGACCGGAAGTCAGATTGTTCATCTGCAGAGGTAACCCGGCGTAAATCAAAAGAGTCAGTGAAATCATCGCAAAAAACAAAGCCTCGGATGGCTCCGGCACACTCTTGGCAACAATATTCGAGTAGCGAAACGCAAGACCAAACGAAGAGGTCTCGCCAAACAGCACTTCCTCCCGCCCGAACAATTGAATCGCAAGAAAAATAGCAACGGCTGCGAGAAACAGAACGCTAAACAAAACCACCAGAATATGATTCGGGTTGAATACACCCAGCATTAACTCCTTAAACAGGAGAGTCACGTTGGCAACCGGAAGCGTTAACCAGAAGCCTTCCAGCTGCAGCCCAGGAATCGTTGAAACCATCGCGGGCAATGTGGCCACAAGATAAAAGGGCATTACAAGACTCTGGGCCTCCTTGTAGGAACGGGCAAACGAAGCAATCGCCATCATGACACCGCCAAAAAAGACGGCCAGAGGCACAAGACAGGCAATCATAATCAGCATGCTATCCAGCGGAATCTTGATCTGGACAGCCTGAGCCAACGACTTGAAGATTCCGAACGCGAATGTGCCCATCATGCTTCCGAGATTGAGGAGTCCGGTAAGCAAAGCAATCAATGTTACGGTTAGGAATTTGCCGATCACAATCTCGGTGCGTGTTACCGGGCTCGTCAGGATCGTTTCGAGCGTGCCACGTTCTTTTTCCCCCGCGGTCATGTCAATCGCGGGATACATGGAACCGACCAGAACCATGAACACCATCAACATCGGCAAAAGACGGCCGATGATGGCGCCACCCATCCTTTGTTTTGTGGCAACGTTGATCTCTTTTACATCCAGAGGCCTGATGAATTCCCCGCTCAACGACTTCTCCTTTAACCGCTCACTCAGCAACTCCTGATCGTAGGAATCGATGATCCGCAGCACTCGGTCCAAATTGGCAGTTGTATCGTCATTGGAGCGGTCATAATGCAACTGGAGCGTGGCTGTTTTTCCTTCCTTCAAGCGTGCGGGCCAATCCATTGGAAGTTCCAGGACATATTGGATTTCCCCCATTTTCACTTTTTCGTAGGGATCTCTGGAAAATACGATCTCGATTCCTTTTTCTTCTCTGAGACGCTTGATGAGTGGAGAGTCCTTCGGAACATTGATCATGGCCACTTTGATGGTCTTCTGTTCCATCTTCGCTTTCTGTGTTGTTGCGAGTTCGTTTATGAAAATCATCAACCCGGGATAAAGCACAACCGGAATGACAATGGTAATCAGCAGCGTCCGCCGGTCCCGGATGGTGTCCAGGATTTCTTTTAGAAAGATGGTCTTAATTTTGCTGAGTCTCATATTGTCGAATGGAGTGAAAGAAGACATCTACAAGACTTTCCTGGCCTGTCTTGGCCCTCAGTCCGGGGATCGTGTCGCAATCAAGAATCCGTCCTTTGTGAATGATGGCGATTCTGTCACAAAGAATTTCAGCTTCTGTCAGATAGTGTGTGGAGAACAGGATGCACTTTCCTACATGTTTTGCTTCGCGAATGAAATCAAGAATACTCTTACTGCTGATGATATCCAGTCCGGCAGTCGGTTCATCCAGAATGAGAATCGGCGGATCGTGTAGCAGGGTGCGCGCCAGGTTGACTCTCTGCTTTTGTCCGGTAGAAAGTTTGTCGCAATGGCTTTTCCGGAATGTCTGCATTTCAAATGTTTCGATCAGTTCCTGGGTGCGCATTCGAATCAAGTCTTCCGGCATCTCGTGAAGTTCGCCAAAGAAGTGAAGAGTCTCCACAGGCGTGAGCCGGCCATAGAGACCGGTGCCACCGGTCAAGAAGCCCAGCTTCTTCTTCACCTCCAGCGATTCGTTTTGCGTATCGAATCCGGCAACTTTAGCTTCGCCCGACGTGGGAGCAAGGACCGTAGCAAGCATGCGAAGAGTTGTGGTCTTCCCGGCGCCATTGGGGCCCAGCAGTCCTACAATTTCGCCATAGTTACAGTGAAAGGAAACCGTATCGACTGCGTGCACTACGCCGCGCCCCTTGTCGAGATAGTCTTTGCTCAGATCCCGAACCTCAATCGCATTCATCGTTTCTCAGCCCTGTCTTCCTTCGATGGCAAGAAGCAAGATTCCGGCCGCGAGCGCCAGCCTTCGATCCAGCAGTTTCCCGCGATCAGCGCTCAGATCCATGGTGGCCCGGTAAGTAAACGGATTAAAAGCCTGGCGAAACTCCCCTACTTTCTGCCCCTGTACAAAAAAAATGTAGGTCTGCGGAATCAAATTCGTCAGAAAGCGTCTGAGCAACGCGAGCGCTTGCGAATCTTCTTCCAGCTTTCCGATCAGAACTCCTTGCCCATCGTAAATTTCCCATTCATCACGGATGATCGCTTTCATTCCCTTTCGCTTCAGTGCGCCGGCTTTTTCACCTTTCACGGTATCCACCACATCATATGTGGCCGAGATGTCCAGGACCTTCTGCGTTTTGATGGAAAGAACTTCGTTTCGTTTGGTTTCATCGCTGTACACTCGCAGATCCTCACGAAGTTTAAAGGCCTTTTGTTCACTGAAAAGAAGCAGGCGTCCGGCTGTATCGAAGACGCGAAAGGCGCCTCCGGCCAACTTCAAGAACTGTTTTCGGAATTCAAAGATGCTTTCTGTTTCGGGCAACATGAATCCACCTCCTGATTTTGAGGTGATTGTATCATGACCGGTTTGCCCGTAGCGCGGGCTTCCAGCCCGCCGCCCGCCGGCATCGATAGTGCACTTTGTTGTCCGGCCGGCGGGACGCGGCGTTACAAACTCTTCTCAGTGGGTGCGGTGGCGAATAAACTCGGCAAAGCTGTGAAGTAATTCGCCGCGAGATCGCAACGGACGGATAGATTCTTCTGCTGTATCGATCAGTTCATTGGCCAGAGATCGCGCTCCTTCCAAGCCACAGAACGTAATAAAAGGGGGCTTCCCCGTGGCCTTGCCGGTGTCCCTTCCAATTGCGCCCGGGTCGCCTGTTGCATCGAGGATGTCATCTGTGATCTGGAATGCGAGTCCGAGGTTTTTTGCGAAATTGAGAACTGCATGACGCTCCATATCCCGGGCCTTTGCGAAGGAGGTCCCCATCTCGGCAGACGCGAGAAACAACGCGCCCGTTTTCCGGCTGTGAATGAATTCAAGCGTCGCCAGATCGATCGTCTTTTCCTTGGAAGCAAGATCGACCAGTTGTCCGCCGATCACGCCGTCCGAACTGACCGCGCGAGACAAAACGGATACGAATTGCGCGGCAAGGATCGGACTGAAGAGCGCTTTCTTGTAGTCCGCCAGAATCCCGTACGCACGATTCAGCAAATACATGGCGGCCAGAATCGCCGTGTCCTCGCCAAACACCAGGTGATTAGCCGCTTTTCCGCGCCGCAGCGTGGCTCCGTCCATGCTCGGTAAATCGTCCAGGATCAACGAACAGGTATGCACCATCTCCAGCGTGCAGGCAGCATCAAGCATCTCGTCTTCATTGACACCAAACATCGATGCAACCGCAAGTGCAAACGCCGGACGGATCCGCTTGGCATCTGCAAATAACGAATACCGCACACTTTCATGAAGCTTACACGGCTCCGTTGCGGCAGAAGGGATCAATTCTTCCAAACTGGTTTCGATCCTCCTCTGCTTTTCTTTCCAGAATTGCTCAAAAGAGACTCTTGGGCTCATGCTTCGGCATCCTGTAGACCGGCCGCAAGAAGCTGCTTTCTTGCATCCGTCGCAATCACTTCCGCCGGGACACCCTCCGGCGCCTCCATTGCCGGCATGATCGCAATTTCAATGACTCCCGGCTTCGCAAGCCATGCATTTGCCGGCATCAGATCATAAGAACCCATGATGGCAACAGGAACTACAGGAACCTTCATTTTCCGGGCAAGTGTAAAGCTTCCCCGCTTGAAACGGTGCAGTTTGCCGTCCCGCGATCGCGTTCCTTCAGCAAACACAAACAGAGAAACTCCTTTCTTCAGTCTTGCCGCGGCCTTCAAAAGACTTTCGAATGCCTTCTTTGTATTTTGGCGATCCACCGGAATGTTCCCTGCAAGAAACAGATGCCAGCCCAAGAATGGAATCAAGAAGAGGACCCGTTTCGCCATAATCCGGAACTCCACCGGAAGATAACCGAACATCGCCGGAATGTCCATCGTGCTCATGTGATTTGCGGCAAAGATGACGGTTTGGTTTCTCGGAATATTTTCTGCTCCGGTAAGTTTGACACGAATGCCGACTCCCGCAAAGATGAAGCGTGACCAGTAACGCGCAAACAGATGGGAGGTCCGCCCCGAGCGATCAAAGAGCGCGCAAATGCTGGAAAAAAAACCCATGAGGATGGTGGCAACTACAAAAATGGGAATAAACAACGCACATCGCATGAATTGAATTCAACAGTACTGTATATCAAATCGTTGCTTTTTCGCGCAATGATTTTCGGAATGGCTTTGTAGCGCCGGCGAGACTGTCCAAAAACGGAAGAAGAAGGCATGTTTGCGGTTTGTAACG
>CAZDDB010000051.1:10098-15900 GCA_964504105.1 uncultured Acidobacteriota bacterium | reverse complement strand
GGGCTTCGCACAAATGTTGGACTGCTGTACGACACACACCTCTGGCTATACGCAGGAGCGGTTTCGTTTGTCGCGATCGCCGGAAAATTCGGTGGGTGCGCGCTTGCGGCTTCCTGGAGCGGCTTTCCGCGCAACGAAGCGCTGTGCATCGGCACGATGATGAATACGCGAGCTCTGATGGAGCTGATTGTCATTAATGTAGGTTACGAACTTGGTGTTATCCCGCAAAGCGTTTTCAGCATGCTGGTATTGATGGCGCTGCTGACTACGATCATGACCACTCCAATGCTGGTCGCTTTTCGGAAAGGCACGGAGCTGGAGCCTTTCCTGCAGTAGTGGATTTCTCATTAGGACACTGATCTTCTTGATGAGAGCTGTTCCACTTCTCTTGAAGTTTGTCTCTCTCGCAGTCTCCGATGTCGATCGCAGCAACCGAATAGGCGATCATCATAGAAAGCGCTGCGACGCTGACCAATCGGTACAGAAAAGAATGCCTTCCAACGTGATCTTGAGTGGTAATGTGCCGGATTCGTTCTTTGAGATTGGAGCCGCTTGCACAGGAGACACCCGCCATCCGGAAGCCGAGTCCGAACTTCAAGACTTTCAGCAGTCCTGCCGCATAGACGCGCGAACGGCCGCCGGCTTCAATCACGCGGTCATCGCAAGCTTGTTCCCGTTCCGCCAGAAGTTGACGGTCGATCCACCAGATCACGGGATAAAACCAGAACAGACAGCTGATCACCTTCTGAATGTAGCTGAGCAAATTGTCCCTGCGCGACACATGCGCCAGCTCGTGTATGAGGACCGCTTCGAGCTCGGCATCTTGAAGTTCAGAAGTCATGTTTTCGGGAAACACAATCACCGGCCTTCGAACCCCCCAGACGCCCGGCTCTGTGACCGCCTGGCAAAGCATCAAGCGGACGTCGTTCTTTATCAGAAGATTCTTCTTTAAGCTTTCCAGGATGCGGAATTCTCTGCCTTCGGTTAGGAATGTGCCGGATTCAAGATTGCGCGAAAAAACTGTCTGACGTCTAAAGCAGATCGACAATGAAATCAGCGCTCCCGCTATCCAGAGGATTCCCAGCATCAGAAACAAGCCCCACGCATAACTGAATGCGTCGTTGGCAGACCCGGCAATGTGGAACAACTGATGTTGCGTTCCCATGGCGCCGGCAGGATCCCCCATGGCGCCGGCCATCGAACCGAAGGTGGAGGAAACGCTGATCCCGGCCTTTCCGGCAAGGAATGAGAGAAAAGACGATGGAAGGATAAATTTAAATGATGCGATCACCCAGATCGTGTGCCGTATTTTCGCAGGTGCGCCGCGCAGGAAAAGAATCGCAACAAATGCGAAGACTGCAAACACAGTGGACTGCCAGAGATGGTTCAGGACAGCGGACCATCCGATACTCCACCATTCACCAAAGTAGGATGCCTCGTACATCGCGTTTTCCTCCCATGGCTACTCCTTTGTGGAATCTTTTTCGAGCATTTCTTCCAACTCGCGTACATCCTCCAGACTCAACTTCCCCGATTCAGCAAGATGTGCCATCAGCGGTTGTGCAGATCCGCCAAACACTTCCAGCAGCTCGTTGATCAGCTTCCGGTGCGCCGCATCGCGTGTAACCACCGGCTCATAGATGTGGGCGTTGCCGATCTTGCGAACTTGCCGCACGGCTCCCTTCACTTCCAACCGGTGGACGATCGTTTGCACTGTGGTATACGCAGCCCGCTTGTGCTCCGGCAGGATTTCCTGGATCTCCCGCACGGAAGCGCGCCCCAGCTTCCACAAGGCTTCCATGATTTCCAGTTCAAATTTGGTTAGCTTTACGCTCCTTTTTCGAGCCAAAATGCGCCTCCTGAATTCCTACTACAATCATAGATGATTCTACCATATCTGTAGTAGAAACAAACTTATTGAGGAGGCTTCCGCGGCTAAATCTATCACCGGATCCGAGCCGCACACAAACCAGTCGGTACGAACCGTCCGTTTTCAGGTGCCAGACGGACGGCGTCTGTACGAATGACGTTGAGTTTCTTCTCCTATTTCTGTGCGGTTAGATCGAATACCGCGATTTCCTTCTGGCCACGCAGATAGAGTTTGCCGTCCGCGAGGGCGGGCATGGTCCAGGTTTTTCCATGCATAGCCGGAACTTTTGCTATTTCCTTGTATTCGGTCGGAGTCGCTTCGACCAGACCGAGCTTTCCACTGTCTCCCAGCACAATCAGATGGCCGTCGGCCAGAATCAGCGAGCCTTTTCCAAACCCGCTTACTTTCCATTTTTCGCTTCCGTTATTCGGGTCAATACACTTCAGGATTGCATTGTCGAACCCGTAGATGTAGCCCTGGTGGAGTACGGAAGAATTAAAGTGGTTCTGCATCACTTTATTCTTCCAGATCTCCTGATAATCTGGTGCGCCGTTTGTCACGGTAATCTTCAGTACAGCGGCTCCGGTGTCATACCCGGTGGAAATGAATACTTTGTCGGGGGGGACAAACACCGGTGTTGCAATGTTCGCATCGTAACTGGTCCTCCATGGGTATTTCCAGTTCACTTTCCCCTCTGTTGAAACCGATACAAGGGATGTTCCTGAAAACAAAAGAATCTGGCGCACTCCACCGATTGTTGCTGCGATCGGAGACGAATAGCCCTGTCTATCTGTATATGTCTTCCAAACGACATCGCCGTCTTTCTTGTTGAATGCAACGAGGGCATAACCAGTTTTGCCCCCCACGTTCACGAGAAGCAGGTTTCCTTCTACCAGAGGGGAGGTTGAGGTTCCCCACGACGGGACCTCACTGGCAAATTCCTTTACCAGATCGTGGGACCAGATTCGTCTTCCGTTCGATGTCGAGAGCGCCACCAGTTTTCCGTTTGCGCCAACCGCGTACAGCCAGTTTCCTTCGACAGTCGGTGTGGAACGCGGGCCGTCCCCCTGTCCGTTGAAATAACCGGCATCGATCTTTGTTCTCCACAATTGTTTGCCTGTGGCTGCATCAAAGGAAACCACAAATTCGTCTTTTCCATCGCAGTCCATCGTATAAACGCGGCCGCCGGCGATCGCAAGAGCGGAATATCCTACTCCAACCGGAGTTCTCCAGAGAAGTTGGGGACCGGAGGCAGGCCAGATCTTCAGCAATCCTGTCTCTTTTGAAACGCCGTCCCGGTTCAATCCGCGCCATTGCGGCCAATCAGCCGCAAACACTGCTGTTGTAAAGGCAAACAAAAAGAAAATCATCCCCTTTTTCACAAGAACCTCCTAAGTGTAACGTGCATTGCGGTACTGCTGGTCATAGAACTCCGGTAACAGATGATCCACCTGCAACAGTCCCCTGGTTGTTAAGCGGACACCGTGCGAGTCATATTCCAGGAAGCCATCCCGTTGCAGATCACCGTAAACTGTTGCGAACTCCTCTAATATATTCGTAGTAAATTTCCGTTGGAAGTACTCTGCGGGGATCTTGCCGAGTTTTAACTGAAGGATCATTTCGCGTGTTAGACGTTCCCGTCCGCTGGTACCAAAAGCCCGGTCGAGCGGAAGACGGCCGTTGTCCACGGCCTGGAGATACCGGTCCCAAACAGCCGTATTCTGGAAATGGACCCCGCTCATGTGTCCAAAAGAGGCAACCCCGGTACCGATCATATCGCTTCCGTGCCAGACTGCGTTCCGGTAGACGAAGTCGCAACGTCTGTTCTTTTTGACCATTGTGTATGCGCTGGAGATTTCGTAACCCGCTTCCGCCAGTCTTTCAAAAGAGTACTCTTGCCAGGCACGCTTGATCTCCCAGTCCGCTACCGGTTGTTCCAGAGTGCCGTGCAGCAGGTCGTTCGAGAAAACGGTATTGTAAGGCAGCTCCATCTGGTACACCGTGACGCTGTCCGGATCGAGATCGATGGTCCTTTGCACCGAATCGCGCCATGTGTCCCATGTTTCTCCGATCATTCCGGCAATGAGATCGATATTCAGCTGATCAAACTTCCTTTCGCGGATCCACGGGATCGATCGCAGGATTTCCTTTGAATGATGCGCGCGGCCGTTTTCTTCCAGAATCCGGTCATCAAAGTTTTCGATGCCCAGGCTCAATCGTGTTACTCCGATCTCGCGAATCGCATCCAGTTTGGCTTCTGTGAGCGTACCGGGTTCGCATTCAAACGTGATTTCCTCTGCTCCATCCCAGGGAATCGCTTCTTTGAGTGTTTGGACCAGATCCCGCAGATGGACGGCGCTGATATAAGAGGGGGTGCCGCCTCCGAAATAGACAAACGTCAGTTTGCGGCCGCGGACGGATGGGAGTGCGCCGTACAAAGAAACCTCCTGCGCCAGCGCATTCAGGTAGGTTTGAATTTCGTCGCTGTTCTTATCTGTGTAAACGCGAAAATAACAAAACTTGCACCGTTTGCGGCAAAACGGAATGTGCAGGTAGAGACCGATTCTGGTGTCCGGCAAAGGTGGGGAGTTCAATGCTTCCAACGCCTTCGGGACTTGATCCGAACTCCAGAAGGAGTACGGCGGATAATTCGAGACAAAAACGCTGCCGACTTCGGTTTTCCCGGGATCGATCATCCTTTCTCTCCAAAGCAATATACGATCCCGTCTTTTGTTGCGATCACAAGCTTATGTTGCGCAACGGCCGGAGAGGAAATGATTTGAGAGCCTGTCTGAAATCGCCAGACCTGTTTTCCCGTAACCAGATCCAATAGATAGAGGATTCCTCCGGTAGTCCCCACAACAACTCTGTTGCCGGCAATGACGGGAGACGAATCGACCTTTGCCCCCGCGCTGAATTTCCAGATGACGGCTCCGGTTTCCGGATCCAACGCATGAACTTCCTGGTCCCGGCCGCCCAGAATCACAACTCCTTCCGTGACTGCGGCAGAGGAATAAAACGGAAACCGGCGCTGCGGGTTTTCATATTCCCAGAGTAGCTTTCCGCTTTGGGTATCAACCGATACTATCTTATTAGTAAAAGTTCCCAAAAAGACCTTTCCCTGAGAGAAGGCGGGACTTGCCGCAACATAGCCGCCGAGAGAAATGTTTTTCACTTCTTTGCCCGTCTGCAGATCTACTACCCGGAGGAATCCGTCACATCCGGCAACCACGGCCGTTTCCTCTGTGATCGCGGGGGTTGCGTGGACATAACTGCCTGTTTCCAGCTTCCAGAGTAACGAGCCGTCTTTGACGGAAAGACAGTAGAGGTTGTTGTCATACGAGCCGAACAGAAGTCGATCGTTATGCACATTCGCCGAAGAGACAATTCCGGCATCCGCTTGAAACGTCCATTTTTTCTCGCCGGTTGCCGCATGCAGTGCGTAAAAGTCCCCTTTCTCATCCCCAAAATAAACGACATTTTCGATTACTGAGGGAGAAGACTTGATTTCATCGGAAGCCTGGAATTTCCATTTGAGCTTTCCGGTCGTCAAATCGATCGCATACAAAAAGCTGTCCGTCGACCCGAGAAAGACAATCTGGTCTGAGATCGAAGCGGTGGATTCGGTGCCTCCCACTTTGAAAGTCCAGAGCGTTTCCGGTTTGTCCGGAAGAGTGGAGGAAGCAACGCCGGTCAACTGAGGATTCCCGCGAAAAAGCGGCCAATCCTCCGCGAGAAGAGGAGCCCACCACATCGACATCGACACAAAAAGCACGAAGTTAAAAAGCCATTTCATACAGTTTTACAAAATCGTTACCTGTCAGGGGTCGCGGGTTGTATTTGCCGGTCCACTGCTGCGCAGCTTCTTTCGCGAGCTCCGGGATCGATGTTTGTTCCACACCGCAATCGCGCAGACGTTCCGGCAATCCGCC
>CAZDDB010000051.1:246-10088 GCA_964504105.1 uncultured Acidobacteriota bacterium | reverse complement strand
TTGCCGCAATTCGAGAAAACGTTCGCATAGTTGCCCGGGAAATAAATGATTATAAAGATCGCGGACCTCCGGTGCATTCCACTCGATCACGTGCGGCAACATCAAACCGACCGCGATGCCATGCAGCACGCCATATCGCATTGTGAGTGGATTGGCGCAAGCATGAGCTGCTCCGAGCATGGAGCCTTCGATGGCAACACCGGCAAAATGTGCGCCTAAAAGCATGTTTCCACGCACGTCCACATTGAGCGGTTCCCGAAGCGCGGCTTCGTAGTTGAGCTGCAGAAGCTGCCATCCTTCTTCTGCAAACATTTGAGAGACGGGATTCCGCGCCAGGCACACATAGCTTTCGATTGCGTGAGTGACTGCGTCAATTCCACTGATTGCGGTGACATGACGCGGCATGGATGTGGAGATACACGGATCCAGAATCACGATGCGGAATCTTGCTTTGGAATCGCCGCATGCCATTTTGCGATGAGTTATCTCTTGTTCGATCAATGCGTACGATTGCGCTTCACTTCCTGTCCCTGCAGTGCTGGGAATTCCGATGGAAGGGAGCATCGGTTTGGACGCTTTTCCGGTCCCCCAGTAGTCTTCCATGCGGCCGCCATTGGTAAGTAAGAAATTGATTCCCTTGGCAACATCCATGGCGCTTCCGCCGCCGAGGCCGACGATCAAATCGACCGGCGCAAGCTGCGTCACAAATTCCACGCCGGCATTCACATGTCTTGTCGTGGGATTTTCGTCTATCGAGTCGAAGACAAAGGCTTCGATTGAGCTGCGTTGCAGCGAATGAATCGCGCGGTCTGCGTGTCCCGCTTTGCGGAGGCCGGGGTCTGTAACCAGCAGGGCGCGGTGTGTGTCAAGTTCTAAAGCGAGGCTTCCCAGTTGATCGATTGTATTTGGGCCAAACAGAACCCGCGGACCTGGAGAAAACTCAAACTGCATATTGTTGAAACGCTCGTTGGCGAAAGAGATGTTCAAACAAGTTCCCTTCGTGCGGTTGATCCCACGCGATTCGATTGGTGGGAATTGCGCCAAGGTTCAGCCTTTCAACCAAGTTTGTAGACAGCAGCTCGCGCTGAAGGGTTTCGTCTTCGGTAATGACCGTGGCTACGAGCGTATGTCCGATGCGGGGAAGCAACTCTGTTTGCGGCGCCTGAACCACGCTGACAAATGGGAATAGGAACTCTGTGTTTGCAAGCGGATGAGAGGGGTCTTCACACCAGATCACGGTCGGCAAGAGGTAGGCGCCGCCCTCAATTTCGATGAGCCTGCCGGTCTTTCTGTAGCGGGCGGTAAGATCCACAGCTCCTTTTGTCCGAAGTTGCGAATCGATCATGTCATTGATTCGTTTTGCGACCTTCTTCATTGGAAAGGCAGCAAGCCGGGCTTGTGGATCCTCCATACTACGGGCTTCAATCCTGGCGAGGCGTTTCGCAAGCGCTTCCGCAATCTCAAAGCCATGTTGCGTCACCCAGATTCCCGATGCATTGATGCAGGATCTGCCGCCGTTTTCGACCACTGAATCTTCCATGAGGTCAAGATAGTCCTGCCATTGCGAAATCTTGTCCATGCCGAAAATAATTTTGCTCCAGCCAGGTCCGTGAATCTGGATACGGCGATCGTGGTTCCAGGGTCTACCCGTTGATTCATCTCCGAACAGCATGGAGCGTCCGCATCGAAGCAGAATTTCCGTTGCACCGGAATAATCGGATGGATAAAAACCGAATCCATCTTTCGGACAGCCGGCCGCAAGAAAGGACTGAACGATGCGAAGCGGGGTCCACGGTTCCTCGCGACCCGGCCGCAAGATCAGCGGCACTTTCATCGCGATCGCGGGGAGCCAGAGCGAATGGACGCCAGGAGAATTGTTTGGAAGAATTGCTCCGAATACATTCGTTTCACACGCGAAGCTGATTGGATTGGCGGGCGCGGAGGCCCGCCCTCCAGCAACATCGAATACAGACAAATCCAATCCGCGTGTGAGACCGCGGAGCACCTGCTCCATGTTTTCCAGCATGCCCTGGATTTTCGTCATGTTTTTTCTACAGAGGGTTTCGGGCATACCCGTTGTTGCGGACAGGCATTGTACATAGTCGGTTGGAGATTGTGCTGTTCCACCCACAGGAAGATCGGAGTGAAGGAAGTGCCGGGTCGCTTTCCTGCAAATTTCCAGCATGTCGGAGGTGGAAAAGTTACGGAAGATATCGCGGTTCGTCCGGCGAATGTCTTTTGCGATCAGTCCAGGGTTCGCCTGGCTGACCGTTGCGACCGGCTTGCCGCTGCGAAAATCATCGATTCGAATCGAGCTCATGCTCTCGTAAGGGCGTCCCGCGCGAAGCAGGGGAATGTTCCACATCAGTACACTCCAACCACCACGCTGTCAGACAGTTCCGAAAAGACGCGCAGATTCCGCACTCCATCCCAGGGATACAGAGCGATCGGTTCGGCGCGCTCTCCTTCATCGCGTTCGAGGAATCGTGGCATGAAGAATTCGTTGGTGAGTGTGGTCAGCATTACACGCCCGGTTTCTCCGTACTGCACTGTCTGAGCTGGATTGTCCGGTTTTACAAGCTCAAATACTGCGCGAGGGGACGGTGGGTAGTATGTAATCGCATAGTTCTCCGCCGGATCAAATGGTTTATGACAGGCAAGCCCCATCAGCGTGTTTCCATATGTGGGCACAAAATCGATTCCGGGCACAAGCTCTTCGCGCGCAAACCGGTGGAACTGTGCGTTCATTTCGGTACCGCCGCAAAAGATGCCGGTGATGCCATATTTCACCAGCGAAATCTTCTCGCACAGCGCCTCCAGAAGTTTTGGGGTTGTAAACAGGCACCGGATATTTTCATGCGCGCGCAAAATGTTCAACCCCTGATCGATGACATGACTCTTGTAAGCGTCGAGCTCCTGAAAGCGAGCGTTCTTGATCAGTGTGTTTACCCATCGCGGATCGAGATCGACAAAAAAACAGATACCGTCGCGATGTTGCGCAAGATGCTCGATCGCAAGACGCAACCTGCGAGGTCCGGTCGGTCCAAGCATCAACCAGTCACTCCCCGGAGGAAAACTCTTGTTCGATAGAGTCTTACTAAAAAGTTCGTAATCCGTTTGAAAGTCTTTCATGTTGATCCTGGTTTTTGGGATTCCTGTGGACCCACCAGTTTCGAAAACATAGGCCGGTTTGCCTCGCAACCCTTTTGGGATCCAGCGGCGGACAGGTCCCCCGCGCAACCATTCATCCTGGAAATGTCCCAGTATCCTGAGGTCTTCGTAACCCTGAATTTCCTTGCGTGGATCGAAGTCCAGCTTACGCGCAAACTCCAGCCAAAACGGAGCGCCGGTCTTTGGACTGAAATGCCACAGCACCATCTCACGAACGTGCGCGTCGAGACGCTGCTTTGCAGCGGCTACGAGACGACCCAACTTTGCAGCGCGGGTATCCTTGCCTGTTTTATTGTTTCTTTTCGATAGCATAAAGAGTTTCGCGTGTAGCAATGTAGAGCACGCCATTCTTCGCAGTGGGTGTTGTATAGACAGAGGCGCCCATGTTGATTTCGCCGATGAACTGTTTTTCTTTTCCTGTTTTCAAGATTGCCACGTCGCCATCTTCGTCGCCCAGGTAGATTTTGCCGTCAGCCACAAAGGGGGAGCCCCAGATCGCTGCAAAGACTTCGTGCTTCCAGTGGAGCTTTCCGGTTTCTGCGTCCAGACAATAAAGAAATCCACTCAGATCGGAAGCGTACAGCAGTCCGTCTAGAATCGCCACCGTAGAAAGCGTGCGGTGAAAGTCTTCATCTCCCAGATGCCAGATTTTTCCGGACTCGGTGATATCACCTTCTTTGGAAGCATCGATCGCCCAGAGATGGCCGATTCCCTCTCCGTGCTCGGGATCTTCGCCAACACCAACATAGACTTTGTTGTTGGTAACAACAGGACTGGCGATGATGTTATTGCGTGTGGCCGCGCCGCCGATATCCCACACCGCATCTTTTGGATTGCAATCGAATTTCCACAACGGTTTCCCGGTTTCGGGTTCAAATGCATAGAGCCATCCGTTTCCTCCGGGAAAGATGACCTCAGGTTTTCCGTTGATCACTCCGTAGGTGGGATTGGACCACTGTCCATGCAGAATATGTTCCTGGGGGGAAGAGTCTTCCCAGACAACCTTTCCTGTCTTCTTGTTGACTGCGATAAAGCTGGGAGCCTGCGGAGACGGAATGTTCGTATGACCTTCATCGACCCCGTTGCCGGTAACCAGGAAAACCAGGTCTCCCACAACAAGTGGAGAGCTTGCGGCAAGATTGTGCGGGAACACATCGAGCTCATTGATCATGTCCATTTTCCAGATTACATCCGCATCGGTATCTCCATGATCCTTTTCATCGATCACAGGACCATCGTTTTCCTTGTCCATAAATCCTTCCGTGTCAAGACACACGAGTTCGGCGCGGTTGGATACGTAATACATTCGGTCCCCTTCCACAAAGGGAGTCGAGCAAACACCTTGATAGGGCCAGTCATTGACACGGCCTTGCGGGAGTTTTTCGTGAGTGGCCTGCCAGAGAAACTTGCCGGTTGTCGCATCGAAAGCCATCATCACACCGCGGTCCCCTTTTTCGTTCGGGTTTCGAAGACCTTCATTGTTTGTGCCCATAAAAACCTTGCCCGCGGCTACAACCGGACCTGCATAACTTTGCGATCCAAGTTTTGCGCTCCACTTGATGTTTGTTCCATTCAGCACATCCCATTTGTCCGGAAGATTGGTTTCGCTGGAAACCATATTACGCGACAGGGATTGTCCAAACATCGCAGTCTCAACTTCCGGCGAATCCGCCGAGATCGAGAAGAATGCAAAAGTAAGAAACAGGATTGAAATCGTGTATCGTTTCATGGTTCGCTCTTCATCACCTTGATATTGTCGTAAAAGATTTCCGTACCCGAGTTGCCGTAAAAACCGGGGCTTCCTTCCTGGATGCCGATCGGATCTTCAACTGTAATCGTCCACGCTTCCGGTTCTGCATCGGCTTTTGGCCAGACCTTCCCCTTGACGATCGCCTTGTTCCTTTCAAAATCGACTCTCAGTTTCATCGTGTACCAGGTGTCCGGCTGCCAGGGGAATTCGATTGTCTTTTCTATACGCAGCATCGAGGCCCAGGACCTGATTTGCAACCGCTGGTGACCACCCATCAGATCCATCGTGTAGCCGTTTGCGATCAGACCGGCATCGGGCATTCGCCGCTTCTCTTTTGTGCCCATGACATCAGACTGTACCGTGTAGTGACTGAGATTCGGAGGCCCCAGAAAAACGTCGGCAGACTGCAATCCGGTTTCCACCGGTGGTTTTGCAAGTACCTTGTTTCCATCTTTGATTTTTACCGGGAATTTTCGTCCGGCGCCCACCCAATACACAGGACTCTTGCCTTCTTCGAATGATTCAAAATCGTGGCTCCAGGGAAGCTCCGGAATGATGCGGACTCTTGCGCCGGCTTTGAGTTCACCAACCTGGGCAGTGAGCACGCCCGCTTGCGGCTCGTTTCCGTTTGGTGTGAAAATTCCGTTTGCTTCGATTTTGCCCTTTAATCCGGTCATCGTCCACGTTGCGGGCGTTTCGGAAAGGAATTGTCCCGATGCATCGAATGTCTTGACGTGATAGGCCACCGAATCGCCTGGTTTGATCAGTACTTCGGCTGGAACCGCCAGGATTGTCACGGAAGGGCCCTGCGCAGCCGGAGATGGGGCCGTGGTCCTGTTGCTCGCAACCTTAAAGTTCTTTTTCTTATCTCCAAGACAATAAAGACCCTCTTCGGTTGTGAAATAAACACGGCCATACGCGATGGCGGGTGATCCGTAGATCTCCGCGTAGCGTCCCCCCGGAACGTTGATTTTCTCTGTGTCGAGAACCTTCACGTCACTTCGGGAGGGCTGCAGAATATGAAAATTTCCATTCACCTCGGTCACATACAATTTGCCGTCAGCCCAGACAGGAGAACCTTTACCGACTGTGCCGAGGTGATGCTGCCAGAGCATTTGACCGCCTGCCGCATCGATGGCGTACAGGACTGCGGAATTGTCCACCGCATACAGAATTCCATCGTGCAAAACGGGTGAGGAAAACCCCACGCCGATTTTATCGGCACGCCAGACTTCATTGGTTTTTGTGATATCTCCAGTCCCTGCGCCATCGATGCAAACGATGCGTCCCTGGGAACCTTCATCCATATTTTCTTCGCTGTGCGTTGCGTACACTTTTGTTCCATCCACAACGACGGATGTGTTGATCCCGCGTTTGCTCAGTTGAAAGCTCCAAACCTTTTCGCCGGTATGAATTTTCAACGCGTAGATTCCGCCATCGGCATTCCCTCCGATCAGCATGCGCGTTGCGTTTATGGTTGTCACTACCGGCGTAGGTTGTACATTCAGATCGTAGGGAGCGCCGCCAGGTGTGGAAATCCACAGGATTTCGCCGGTCTTCTTATCAAAGGAGAAAAAACGATGTCGCGGCGCCGCCTGCTCCCCCCAGCCGGAATTGATAAACCCGAGAATCACCTGGTTCTCATCTACAACCGGAGTATCCGTGCGGCCGCCAAAACCGGAAATGTGGCCGAATTCTTCGGCCAGCGAGCGTTGCCACACTGTTTTTCCGTCGCGATCGAGGCAAAGGAACAATCCTCCGACCCCATGTGCGTAAATGTTTCCCGTTTCCGGATCTGCGGCCAGACTGGCCCAACCCACGCGATTAAACGGAACAGTTGTATGGTAGACGTTGAACTTGCGTTCCCAGATTAGTTTGCCGTTTCCGGCATCAAAGCAGGCGATGTGTTCCTGTCTGGTAATTCCTTCTCCTGTTCGGCCGATCACGTAAACGCGGCCGTTGAGCACAACCGGCGTCGAACGTCCCATGAATCCGGCTTTCCAGATCAGGTTTTCCCCCTGAGCAGACCACTGCGTCACCAATCCGGTTTCGGTGGAAACGCCGTTATGATTGAGACCCCGCCACGCCGGCCAATCGCCGGAAAAGCAAAAGGCTGCTGTGAAAACCAATACACAAACGCAGACAAAAAGCCGCCTCATTTCTTCTCCTGTCTTATCTACTACAAGTGTAGGCAATAATACTACATTTGTCCAAAAAGCGGTAGGGGCGACCCTTGTCGGGGGTGCACGTCAAATTTGTTGGCATTGCTGAAAAACGGTTTGTACCGCCGGCGTCTCGCCGGCCAAAACAGGAAACTCCAGCTCGAGCTTTGCCAGCGGGACGCTGGCGTTACAAACCGCAAACATGCCTTTCTCTTTCGCTTCTAACAAATTTGACGTGCACCCCCCTTGTGGTCGTCCAATTCAAGTCGTCTTAGAATTGCATACGACATTGTGGGCGGGGACAAGCCCCGCCCCTACCACAGAAGATGAATTATAATTTCGTATGCTTGCGATTGCACCCCGGCCATTGTATTTTGGCAAATCCCTTCTTTTTTTTGGTATTCCGGCGGTTCTCATGGCTCTTCTGTTCTGGAAGGGGATGCCGCTTCTGGACTGGCTTGGCTGGCCGTTGTTGAAAACCTGTTGGGTCGGTTTTGGCTTTGCGTCCATCGTGCTGCTTCGCGCATCGCACTTCTTTTTCCGACGGGAAGGAAACGCATTCCGGTGGTCCGTATTGCGCGAGCGGTTTCGACTTCACCCGTTGGATGCAAAGGCCTGGGTCTGGACCTTGTTTCTCACAGGAATTCTGTTCTTGTCGAGCTGGCTGCTTGGCGGGACTGCTGAATGGATCAATCGGCACATTGTGGATGCGCCCAAATTTTGGATGAGAGTTCACGAAAACATACCGGGCTACTTTCTCGAGATTCCAATTCGGGGAAGCTGGTGGGCCTTTTGCGTGTACTCCGCGCTTCTCGTGTTACAGATTTTTAGTGAAGAATTGTGGTTCCGCGGCTACATATTCCCGCGTCAGGAGCTTGCATATGGACGTTTTGCGTGGACGATTCACGCGCCGCTGTGGTTGCTCTTTCGGGCAGTGTTGCCCTCGCAGCTCATTCAGGATATTGCGGGTTCGCTCCTCCTTCCGTATTTGTCTCAGAGGCTCAGCAACACCTGGCCGGCAATCCTATCAAGAAGCCTGGTTTGCCTCGTCCCGGTCTTGCTCCGATCGTGGTATGGGAATTGACGCGACCTCCTGGTCCTCACGATGCCTCAAAAGTGATTTCCTTCAGGAGGAGCACAGGCACTTCTTTGCTCTCGTCTCTTTGGTGGATCCGCAGAATCAGCCTGTTCACTTTGCTCTCGTAGACCTTGGGACTGATGTGAAGTAGAACAACATCGCGTCCCTTGCGGATTCTCTGAGAACGCAAGAAACGGTCATCGACATAAAAATCAATCTGCGCTCCTTTCTGCTCTTCAGGGAATTGAATCTCCATTCGCATGCGAAGGCCGGGCTTGCCTTTAAAGAACAAGGGCAGGTTCAATACGCACACCGCAGCATTGGTCTTTCGCAGGATTTGTTCGCCTTGAACCGTGGGAGACGTCTCCCAGCCATCCCCAAAAAGAGGATTTTCTAATCCGGCAATCAGGAATCCTGCTCTCTTTTGGAAATACAGAATGTCTTCGCCGATAAAAAACTCGTTCAACGGATGGTAGAGCCGGATTCCATACCGGAGGTGGTAGTACAACTGGACAGGAAACTCCAACGGATAGGTAATGTAGTTGTAAACCGAAGCGAAACCTCCCTGAAATACATCCGAAAATCGGTCGGCATGTTCCGCCTGCAGATGTCCGCCCCGAAAAGCGTCGGTCAGGAAAAGGTTCATGTGAACAAACAAGAGCACCGGCGCCAGGATCATGAGCCGTCCATACACTTTGAATCGCTTCGCCGCAACGGTGTACAACAGTCGGTTGCTTCCCTGATCGATGAACAAACAGCCGCAGCAGTCGTGTTTCTAACCGAGGAAATCGGCGAACAAAATCAGAAAATGGGAGCGATTACAAGAATCTTTACTGGAGTGCATGAAAAACGATGAAGCCGTAAAAATCATCGACAGCATCAAAGGCCTTGGACCCTGGACCGCAGTGATCCTGCGCCTTGAGTACGGCAGCATCGAAAGATTCTATTCAGCCGACGCGGCTGTTGCTTACGCAGGCCTGGATCCCCGCATCGATCAAAGTGGTGACATCACTCGCAACCCCGGAATTAGCCTCGCCGGCCGCAAACAGATTCGCAAGGCTCTCTACATGCCTACTCTGGCTGCCATCCGGTTCAACCCCATCATTCAAAACTTCCATAACCGTCTGGTGGCTGCAGGCAAACGTCATCAGCTGGCCGTCATCGTCTGTATGCGAAAACTGATTCGCCTCGTCTATGCCTGTTGGATTACTCGGCAAACTCTTCGATCCCAATTTTCAAAAACCAAAACCCATAGTAAAAAAACAATCAGGAACAACGCATTCGGCCGCCGACATCCTCTCTTCCCTGATGGCACCTATCTCAAGAAAAGAAGCAAAAAAAGAAAAGCGGCTGCCTTGCCACAAAACGGTATCAACCATTTGATGCGTGGTCCCGGTGCCGCTACTGATAATAATGGGTCTTCGCGCTATCGAGTGGGTAATTTTACCATACTATGATGGTGGAAACGGTGTCTGGATGAGGCTTGGGAGGCTTGGGAGCACTTTGGCGAGCCAAGAAAAGTTGGCACGTTTTGGGAGGCGTCCAAATCGAATAACGTAAAGGGCGTGGGAAGCATTGTGGAAGCTGACGCATTTGCCAGCTTGGAAATCCTAAAAAACAGGATTTCCACAAATGCTTTGATTCTTAGGAAAGAATCAACAGCTTCCACAATGCCGGCCAC
>CAZDDB010000051.1:0-236 GCA_964504105.1 uncultured Acidobacteriota bacterium | reverse complement strand
GAAAGAAGGAAAAGCCAGAGCCGGTGCGCGTTGAGGAAACGATAAGAACTGATATGTTGTACCAATGCAAGGCAGGAAAACACTTACAGATTCGTATCGGTTCCCGGGGTTTTCGTCCCAGATCGAGAGTGCGAGGAGTCTTTGGGGATCCCATGGCTCGCGTGGTGGTTTTGGAGCGGCGAGGAAAAAAAACGTTTGTGGAGTATGCGGCAAGGCAAACAAGACCTTCTACGACC
>CAZDDB010000050.1:14989-15964 GCA_964504105.1 uncultured Acidobacteriota bacterium | reverse complement strand
TCGGGTCTGAGGCATCGGACCATCGGCAGCCGAAACAACCAGAATGGCGCCATCCATTTGAGCGGCACCGGTAATCATGTTCTTGATATAGTCAGCGTGACCGGGGCAATCCACGTGCGCATAATGGCGCTTGTCCGTTTCATACTCCACGTGAGCGATGGCGATCGTGATTCCGCGCTCCTTTTCTTCGGGCGCCTTGTCAATCGAATCGAATGACCGAAACGACACCTTAGGGTTGTACAACGAAAGCACCTTGGTGATCGCTGCCGTTAATGTGGTTTTCCCGTGATCTACGTGACCGATCGTACCGATATTCAAATGTGGTTTCGTACGATCAAATTTTTCTTTGGCCATTGTTTCCCTCCGATAGAATTCAACCACGGAGACACGGAGACACGGAGAGGAATAGATTCATATCCATTCCTCCGTGCCTCAGTGACTCCGTGGTTGTTAGCCATAAACTTTATTTTCCTTTAAACTTGGCAATGATTTGCTCCTGTACATTTTTAGGAGCTTCCTCATAACGCAAAAAGTGCATCGAATAAACTGCGCGTCCCTGGGTAAGCGAACGCATATCCGTCGCATATCCGAACATATCGGCCAGCGGAACATGGGCGCCAATGACGCGCACCCCCTGGCGCGGAGTGTTGATCGTTTCAATTTTTCCACGGCGGCCGTTGAGGTCGCCAATCACTTCTCCCATATATTCTTCGGGTACAACGATTTCCACTTTCATGATCGGTTCCAGAAGAGCAGGACTTGCTTTTTCAGCAGCCTCTTTAAACGCCATGGAGCCCGCGATCTTAAACGCAAGTTCCGAAGAATCTACATCATGAAATGATCCATCATAAAAAGTGACTTTAATATCATCCAGAGGATAGCCGGCAAGAATGCCGCCTTGCATCGCCTCTTTGACGCCTTCTTCCACGGGCTTGATAAATTCCCTGGGGACTGTCCCACCTCTGATCTCATTTA
>CAZDDB010000050.1:0-14979 GCA_964504105.1 uncultured Acidobacteriota bacterium | reverse complement strand
CAAAGTGAAATCCGCTGCCCGGGGGAAGAGGCTCCAGCCGGAGACGCGCGTGACCATACTGACCATGACCACCTGTCTGGCGAATATACTTTCCTTCGCCCTGGGCCGCCTTTCGGATTGTTTCCTTGTAGGCAACCTGCGGCTTTCCAACGTTTGATTGCACACTGAATTCACGCATCATGCGGTCTACGATAATTTCCAGATGCAATTCCCCCATTCCGGAAATAATGGTTTGCCCCGTCTCATGATCCACATTTACACGGAAGGATGGATCCTCCTGGGTCAGTTTGTTCAAGGCCGACCCAAGCCTTTCCTGATCCGCTTTTGTCTTGGGTTCAATCGCAACACTGATCACCGGCGTGGGGAACTCTATTGATTCCAGAATAATAGGATCCTTCTTCAAACAAATGGTGTCGCCGGTAGTCACCGTCTTCAATCCTACGGCCGCTGCAATATCACCGGCGTAAACCTCTTCGATCTCCTCGCGTTTGTTTGCGTGCATCTTCAAAATGCGTCCGATCCGCTCCTCCTTGTCCCTGCTGGAAATGTAGACCGTAGTGCCGGCCTTCAACACACCGGAATAAACACGGAAAAACGCAAGCTGACCGACATAAGGGTCGGTCATGATTTTAAAGACGAGTCCGGAAAATACTTCGTCATCAGAAGCCTTACGGACTGCTTCCGTTTTTGTAAACGGATTCACACCGTGCACCGGAGGAATATCCGAAGGCGCAGGCAAATAATAGATCACTGCATCCAAAAGCGGTTGAACTCCTTTGTTTTTAAACGCGGAACCACAGACAACAGGTGTGCACTTATTCAGGATGGTAGATCTTCGGAGAGCAGCACGAATGTCATTACAGTTGATCGGTTCTTCCGCGACATATTTATGAAGCAGCTCATCATCCAGTTCGGCAACTTTTTCGATCATCTCCGCGCGAAGCTCTTTTGCTTCTTTCTGGTATTCTGCCGGGATCTCTTCAATCGTATAATCGGCGCCCAGAGTCTCATCCAAATAGATATAGGCCTTCTGTTCAATCAGATCGATCACACCTTTGTGCTTGTCTTCGAGACCAAGCGGGATCTGAATGGGAATGGCCACCGCGCTGAGCCGTTCCCGGATCGAAGTGAGTGCGCGCCTGAAATCCGCGCCCTGACGGTCCAACTTATTAACAAAAGAAACGCGGGGAACCTTGTATTTATCAGCCTGCCGCCAGACAGTCTCCGATTGCGGCTGAACACCGGCAACACCGCAAAAGACGGCAACAGCCCCATCAAGAACCCGCAAGCTTCGTTCGACTTCCACTGTAAAATCCACATGACCGGGAGTATCGATAATATTGATCCTGTGTTCACGCCAGTTACAGGTGGTAGCGGCGGATGTAATGGTGATCCCGCGCTCGCGTTCCTGTTCCATCCAGTCCATGGTCGCGGTTCCTTCATCCACTTCCCCGATGCGATGCGTCATGCCCGTATAAAAGAGCACACGTTCGGTGGTCGTGGTCTTGCCCGCATCAATGTGGGCCATGATCCCGATGTTTCTTGTCTTTTGCAACGAAACCTGTCTCGGCATAACTCATTTCACTACGGAGAACACGGAGCCCACGGTGGATTTTTTTCTCTCTGTGCTCTCCGTGTACTCCGTGGTGATTCCTCTTACCATCTGAGATGAGCGAACGCCTTGTTGGCATCCGCCATCCGGTGAGTATCTTCCTTTTTCTTGATTGTTGTTCCGCGATTATTGGCGGCATCCAGCAGTTCCGCTGCCAGTCTCTCTTCCATGCTTTTTTCGCCGCGGCTGCGGGCAGCAGTCACGATCCAGCGGATGCTCAAAGCAATCCGGCGATTGGATGGAACTTCAATGGGAATTTGATAGTTCGCTCCGCCCACTCGCTTCGATCGCACTTCCAGTACAGGCTTGGCATTCTCCACTGCCTGTTTAAAAATTTTCAGCGGATCGTCATTTGTCCTTTTTCCCAAAAGCTGGAGTGTTTGATAAAAAATCTTACTGGCTGTAGATTTTTTCCCTTGCCGGAGCAGACCGTTGATAAACTTATGCACCAAAACGCTTTGAAAGACCGGATCAGGAAGAATTTCTCTCGGTTTTATCGAACCTCTTCTGGGCACGTTTCTCTCCTAACAAATTTGGCGCAGAGGGGAAACAAATCACCCCTGCACAATCGCATCATTTCGGGGCGCCTTCAAGAAAAGGACGCCGCCTCCACGAAGAAACTAAAAATCCGTCGTATTTTTTGTAAGGCGTATTATCAGCACGCCTTAGGCTTTAGGACGTTTGGCGCCATATTTGGATCGTGATTTTTTGCGGTCTGCAACGCCCGAAGCGTCGAGTTTTCCGCGCACGATATGGTACCGCACACCGGGCAGATCTTTGACTCTGCCGCCGCGAACAAGAACAATGGAGTGTTCCTGGAGGTTGTGCCCAATTCCCGGAATATAGGTCGTAATTTCGTACCCATTGGTCAAACGCACACGTGCAACTTTCCGCAATGCTGAATTGGGCTTTTTCGGAGTCATCGTGTACACGCGCACACACACTCCGCGCTTCTGCGGGGATCCCTGTAAAGCAGGGCTTTCCGATTTAACGAGTACTTTTTTCCTCCCTTGTGCAACCAACTGGTTAATTGTTGGCAAAGTAAACTCCTTTCCGTCTCTTTTCCAAAAGCCTGATCCCGAACCAGCTTCTCCCCGGACAACAGGGGCCCGGAGCCACACGCCGATTCAGGACAAATTCAAATGACACACTTCCCGCACAGAATACGAAAAGCGCAGTACATTATAGGAAAAATCCCGTCGCCTTGTCAACCAGAATCACAATATGTAACCAATTGGTTACATATCCGCATTAATCTTCGTCAGTCCAGCCGAGTTTTTCCTTCACGGAAGTGACGATGGCTCCTTCGGTAATTTCCGGTGCTTCATGCATGGGCAGTCCGAATTCCGGAATTGTAGGATCATCGGCGACCTCGACGCTGCGATAAACCGGCATTCCTGTGCCGGCAGGAATCAGGCGTCCCATGATGACGTTCTCTTTCAGACCACGCAAGAAGTCCTCGCTTCCGTTAATGCTTGCCTCCGTCAGAACACGTGTTGTTTCCTGGAAAGAAGCGGCCGAGATGAAGCTTTCCGTACTCAGCGAAGCTTTTGTGATGCCGAGCAGTACAGGACGTCCTTTTGCCGGATGTCCACCGTCCGCGAGGACGCGGTCGTTCTCTTCACGGAACAGGTGCTTCTCGACGGTTTCGTCAAACAGGAATTCCGTATCGCCTACATCCTCGATTCGCACCCAGCGCATCATTTGACGCACGATAACTTCGATGTGCTTGTCATTGATGGTAACGTTTTGCAAGCGGTAGACTTGCTGAATTTCATTGACCAGATAATTCTGCAGCGCCTTTTCTCCCATAACGCCCAGGATATCGTGCGGACTGATGGTGCCGTCCATCAACCCTTCCCCTGCGCGAACACGCTCGTTTTCACGAACACTGATGTTGGCGCCGCGAGGGAGTGAGTATTCGCGCTCTTCGCCCTGCTCGCTTGCAACGAGAATTTTCCGCTGTCCTTTCACGATTCCACCATATTTCACATTTCCGTCGATTTCGGTGATGACAGCAGGGTGTTTCGGACGGCGGGCTTCAAACAACTCGATCACGCGCGGCAGACCGCCTGTGATGTCCTTGGTTTTGGTCGTTTCCCGCGGGATTTTGGCGAGCACATCTCCGCGATGCACGCTCGCCTTTTCTTCTACCATCAGGTGGGCGCCGGAAGGCATTGGATATTTTTGAGCGATCTTGCCGTCCTTGTCGCGAACAACAAGGGTCGGTTGCATTTTTTCATCGAGAGATTCCACGATCACATTTCGGCGGTGTCCGGAAACTTCATCCACTTCTTCATTCATCGTAATTCCGAATACGATGTCTTTGTATTCCAGCGTTCCGCTTTCATCCGTAAGAATGATGGAGGAATATGGATCCCATTCAACAAAGACTTCTCCTTTGTTAATTTCCTGACCATCCGTAACTTTCAATTTTGCGCCATAGACAATGGAATACTTCTCGCGGTCGCGTCCTTCTTCATCCTGGATCACAATGGATCCGTTCCGGTTCATGACCACCAGGAAACCGTCTTTGTTTTTTACGGTAACCAGGTTGCGGAAGCGAATCAGTCCATGGTGGCGGGATTCCAAAACGTTCTGTTCCACGATTCTGCTTGCAGTCCCTCCGATGTGGAAGGTTCTCATGGTCAGCTGGGTACCCGGTTCCCCGATCGACTGAGCGGCCAGAATGCCCACAGCCTCTCCCAGTTCGGCAAGCTTTCCGGAAGCGAGATTGCGTCCGTAGCAACCGGCGCATACGCCGCGGCGGGACTCACAGGTCAACACGGAGCGGATCTTTACGCGCTCGATGCCACCATTCTGGATTGCGCTGGCAACGTCCTCATCAATTTCCTGATTGATCTTGCAATACAATTCTCCCGTAAACGGATCGCGGACATTTTCCTGCGCGACGCGCCCTACGATCCGGTCTCTCAGCGGTTCGATGATTTCACCGCCCTCTACGATCGACCCGACGTAAATTCCTTCCACGGTGCCGCAATCCGATTCATTGACGATGACATCCTGCGCCACATCCACCAGTCTGCGTGTCAGATAACCGGAGTCAGCGGTCTTGAGTGCTGTATCCGCCAATCCTTTGCGCGCGCCGTGCGTGGAAATAAAGTACTGCAACACGGTCAGACCCTCGCGGAAGTTTGTGGTGATCGGAGTTTCGATAATCTCGCCGGACGGTTTCGCCATCAGTCCGCGCATCCCGGCAAGCTGCCGGATTTGCAGCGAGCTGCCGCGAGCGCCCGAATCGGCCATCAGATAAATCGAATTAAACTCGCTCCCTTTGCCCCGTTTCATACCGGTAAGCATCTCAACGGCAATCTTTTCCGTAACATTGGTCCAGATGTCCACCACCTTGTTGTACTTTTCCCCTTTTGTAATCGCGCCTTCCAGATACTGCTGTTCCACCGCCTCGACTTCCTTGCGGGCATTGACTACCAGGGTGTTTTTTGCGGCTGGAACTTCCAGGTCTTCGATGCCGATGGAGATCCCGGCGCGCGTGGAGTAGTAGAAGCCGAGTTCTTTTAAAGCATCCAGCATTTCCACGGTAGCCTGATTCCCTTCGTTCAAGAAGCAGTAGTGAACCAGCTGCGCCAGTCCCTTCTTCTTCAAGTTTCCATTTACAAACGGTGCGTGTGAAGGAAGGTGACTGTTAAAGATCACGCGTCCAACGGTCGTTTTGATCCGGACGCCTCTCTCGCCCGCTTCCATAATTTCCGCATGAAGCACATCCTGATCGTTGTCGGTCAACTCGATGTACTTGCGATTGTGCAGGCGGAGCACGATGGCTTCATGAGTCCTGACAATGCCGTTATCGTAAGCCAGAATCACCTCTTCCATGGTTCCGAAGAAGCGCGGCTTTTTGCGCAGCGTTTCATCAAACTCTTTTTCGTTCGTGAGATAGTAAATTCCCAGAACCATGTCCTGACTGGGCACCGCAAGAGGTTGTCCGTGCGCAGGAGAAAGCAGGTTGTTCGTGGAAATCATCAGCGTGGAAGCTTCGATCTGTGCGGTCACAGACAGGGGGACATGAACTGCCATCTGGTCGCCGTCAAAATCCGCATTGAATGCGGCGCACACCAGTGGGTGGATCTTGATCGCCTTGCCGTCAATCAGAACAGGCTGAAACGCCTGAATGCCGAGTCTGTGAAGCGTTGGAGCGCGGTTCAAAAGGACCGGATGATCCTTGATGACATCTTCTAAGATCTCCCACACGATCGGCTCTTCTTGTTCCACCATTTCCTTGGAACGCTTGATGGTGTCAGATGCGCCGGACTCTTCCAGCTTCTGGAAGATGAATGGCTTAAACAACTCAATCGCCATCTTCTTGGGAAGACCGCACTGGTGCAATTTCAGCTCCGGCCCCACAACGATGACGGAACGCCCAGAGTAATCGACGCGCTTTCCAAGCAGGTTCTGGCGGAACCTTCCCTGCTTACCTTTCAACGCATCGCTCAACGATTTCAGCGGACGGTTGTTGGTGCCGCGCAGAATTTTTCCGCGCCGCCCGTTATCAAACAGCGCATCCACTGCTTCCTGCAGCATCCGTTTTTCATTACGGATAATCACATCGGGAGCTTTCAGCTCCAGAAGCTTTTTCAAACGGTTGTTCCGGTTGATCACGCGACGGTAAAGATCGTTCAAATCCGAAGTGGCAAAACGCCCGCCGTCCAGCGGGACCAGAGGACGAAGATCCGGCGGCAGAACCGGGATTACATCCAGAATCATCCATTCCGGCCGGTTCCCCGATTTCCGGAATGCGTCCACAACGCGAAGCTGTTTTGCATACTTCATCTTTTTTTGGACCGAGTTCTCTTCGCGCATTCTCTTTCGCAAATCCCTGCCGAGCCTCTCCACATCCACTCGCTTGAGCAGCTCTTTGATCGCCTCGGCGCCCATCATCACCACAATGTCGGAGTGCTCGGCGCGAAGCTGATAATACTTCTCAACCGTAATCAACTCCTTCTCTTTCACTTCCTTGGACTTGCCGGCTTCGATCACAACATACGATTCGAAATAAAGGATCCTTTCCAGGTCCTTGAGCGAAAGATTCAGCAATTGACCGATTCTGCTGGGCAGTCCCTTAAAAAACCACACATGCGAAACAGGGCTCACCAGCTCGATATGACCCAAACGTTCCCGGCGCACTTTTGCAAGGGTGACCTCCACGCCGCACTTTTCGCAGATCACTCCTTTGTGCTTCATCTTTTTGTATTTGCCGCACAGACACTCCCAGTCATTGACCGGGCCGAAGATCTTCGCGCAAAAGAGACCGTCCTTTTCCGGCTTGAAGGTGCGGTAATTAATGGTCTCCGGCTTTTTTACCTCTCCATGCGACCACGACCGAATCTTTTCCGGAGACGCAAGTGAAATGCGGATACTGGAAAAGTCATTAATATTCACCGGTTTTTGCTGTCTTTCTATGTTCAATTTCGTTCCTCCTGTAGGAGCGAGACCCGCCCGCTACTCTTTCTCCGCTTCGGTTTTCTGTTCTACGCGCATTTCCACATCCAGAGCCAGAGACTGCAACTCTTTGACCAGGACGTTGAAGGATTCGGGAAGCCCCGGTTCGTAGAACGGCTCACCGCGAACGACGGTCTCATAAATCTTGCTGCGTCCGTACACATCATCGGATTTTGCAGTCAGCAGTTCCTGGAGGGTATGCGAAGCGCCGTACGCCTCGAGTGCCCACACTTCCATTTCTCCGAAACGCTGTCCGCCGAACTGAGCTTTTCCGCCAAGTGGTTGCTGTGTAATCAACGAATACGGTCCGATCGAGCGCGCGTGGATCTTGTCATCCACCAGATGGGCCAGCTTCAACATGTAGATGTACCCCACCGTGATGAGCTGCTCAAACGGCTCCCCCATAACTCCGTCATACAGGACCGTCTTCCCGTTGAGTGGAAGACCGGCCTTCCTCAGGAGATCCTTGATTTCATGTTCTGTAGCGCCATCGAATACGGGGGATGAAAATGTCATGCCGAGAACCTTGGCTGCCCATCCGAGGTGCGTTTCAAGAATCTGTCCCACATTCATGCGGGAAGGAACGCCGAGCGGATTTAACACGATCTCCACGGGAGTGCCATCCGGTAGAAACGGCATATCTTCTTCCGGCAGGACAACGGCGATGACACCCTTGTTTCCATGACGTCCCGCCATCTTGTCTCCGACCGAAAGCTTGCGCTTCATCGCGATATAGACTTTTACCAGCTTGATTACGCCGGGCGGCAGGTCGTCCCCTTTCTCAAACCGTCCCAATTTTTCCTCATACGCTCCCTTCAGCACTTCCACACGGCGGTCGTATTTTGCAATCAAATCTTCGAGTTTTTCAATAGCCGTTTCCTTTCGGGGGCGCACCTTGAGCCGTCGAAGCTTTTCCACAGGAATATCGCGGAGCGACGGCAGCGTGACCCGCGAATTTTTCTGAAGCAGTTCCTTGCCTGAAGAATCCATCAGGTCTTCCGCGACAATGTAGCCATCGAGAATATTGACGATCTGATTCTTGACGGAATCACCCAGAATCCGGGTCTCATCTTCCAGGTTCTTCTTCAAACGATCCATTTCTTCTGCTTCAATCGCCTTGCTCTTCTCGTCTTTTTCCTGACCGCGGCGCGTAAAGATCTTGACATCCACAACGATGCCTTCAATTCCCGGCGGGCAAATCAGCGAAGCATCTTTGAAATCGCCGGCTTTCTCACCGAAAATCGCGCGGAGCAGTTTCTCCTCAGGAGACAACACACTTTCCCCTTTCGGAGTGACCTTGCCGACCAGAAGATCCCCCGGCTTTACGTAGGCGCCGATCCGGACAATTCCGGATTCATCGAGTTGCGCAAGCGCATCTTCATCCGGATTCGGAATGTCACGCGTGATATCCTCCGGCCCCAACTTCGTATCCCGTGCAGCCGTTTCAAACTCTTCGATGTGAATCGAAGTAAACGCATCGGTCTTTACGAGACGTTCGCTGATGACGATCGCATCCTCAAAATTGTAGCCGCGCCACGGCATAAACGCGACCAGCACGTTTTGACCCAGCGCAAGCTCCCCTTTATCAGTGCAGGGGCCATCCGCAAGAATGTCTCCCTTTCGTACACGCTGTCCCGGCTTTACAATCGGTTTCTGATTGATACAGGTATTCTGGTTCGAACGTTTGAACTTTGTGAGCTCATAAATATCGGCGCCCGAATCGCCCATAAAACGTTGGCCGTTCGATTCGGTGTCCACCCGGACAATGATTCTTTCCGCATCCAGAGAATCCACGATTCCATCGCGTCTGCAGCGGATTACGCTTCCGGAATCTTTTGCGGCAATCCCTTCCATTCCGGTGCCTACCAACGGCGCATTGGGCGCGATTAAAGGCACGGCCTGCCGCTGCATGTTCGATCCCATCAAGGCACGGTTTGCATCGTCATGTTCCAGAAACGGAATCAACGAAGCAGCCACGCTGACCAGCTGTTTTGGCGAAACATCGATGTAATCGATCTGTTCGCGGTGTGCCAGGATGAAATCGCCTGCAGCGCGCGCATTCATGCGTTCCTGCGCAAGACGGCCATGTTCATCCACTTCCGCGTTGGCCTGAGCAATGATGTATTTGTCCTCTTCCCAGGCGGTCAGGTAAAAGACATGGGGTTCCCACTGAGCCAGCTTCCTGCCGTGGCGTTTTAAGGCCTCGTTTACTTTCCTGATATCCGCCAGCTCGGCAACGTCTCCAGGTTTGTGATCTGAATCACCGGGATGAACGATCCTGCAGTAATCCACAATCCGGCCTTCCTTGACTTTACGGTACGGACTCTCGATAAATCCAAAGTCATTGATTCGCGCATAGCTGCTCAAGGAAGAGATCAATCCGATGTTCGGACCTTCCGGCGTTTCAATCGGACAGATTCGGCCATAGTGGGTAGGATGCACGTCGCGCACTTCGAACCCGGCGCGCTCGCGGCTCAAACCTCCGGGTCCGAGCGCACTCAGCCGGCGCTTGTGGGTGATCTCTGAGATCGGATTCGTTTGATCCATAAACTGGGAAAGCTGGCTGCTTCCAAAAAACTCGCGGATCGCGGCCACCACAGGCTTTGCGTTGATTACGTCGTTCGGCATCGCAGTCGCAATTTCCTGATACACGCTCATCCTTTCTTTGATCGCGCGTTCCATGCGCAGCAATCCCAGCCGGAACTGGTTCTGTAACAATTCGCCGACGGAACGGACTCGACGGTTGCCCAGATGATCGATGTCATCAATCGTGCCGATGTTCTTGCGCAGTTTCAGCAAGTAGCTGATCACGGCAACATAGTCATCCTTGCTTAGCAGCTTCACATCGAGTTCAGTCTGCAGATTCAACCGGGTGTTTAATTTCAAACGGCCAACGCGGGAAAAGTCGTATTTCTTCCGGTTGAAAAACATGTCTTCGAAGAAAGTTCGCGAGGTCTCCGTCGTTGGAGGATCTCCGGGACGAAGTCTGCGGTAAATCTCTTTGTAGGCATCGTCGGCAGTGGCAATCGGATCCTTCTTCAGCGTGTTGCTCAGCATCGATCCGAATTCGGTTCTGTCGGGAAAGAACAGGCCGAAGGACGAGATCCCATAAAGCAAAATCTGTTCTCCGATGTTCTTGGTGAATTCCTGGTTCGATGAGGCGATGAGCTCACCGGTTTCTTCATTGATCAGATCGTAGGCAAAGTGGCCGCCTTCCATTTCTTCCAGGGTAACCGGGATCTGCTCAATGCCGCGGTTTTCAATTTCATGGAAGTTGGTCTTGTTGATCTTTCGTCCAGCTGGAACCAGCACCTCATGAGTCTTCGGATCCATCAGTTCACGAGATACTTTCATCCCGATGATCCGCTCTGTGGCCGGAAGAAGCAGCTGGTCCTTTTCACGAACGATCATGTCGATCGGATAAAACAGCGGAATGATGTCCCCGTTGGTTACGGACACGTTTTCCACTTTCTCCTTCTTTCCTTCTCTTTCCGGGGACTTCTTGAGCAGCTGCTGTTTGTGATGTCCGATCAGCGCTCTCAGAAACACGCTGCCAAGAAACTTCCGTTTGCGATCGATACGGACATAAAGAAGGTCCTTTGCATCCAGCTCAAATTCCACCCACGAACCGTAATACGGAATGATCTGGGCGGTGAAAGAATTTTTCCCGCTTTCGTGAAAGAACACGCCTGCCGAACGATGGAGCTGGCTGACGATCACGCGTTCGGTCCCGTTGATGACAAAAGTACCCGTATCCGTCATCAGTGGAATTTCACCGAAATACGCTTCCTGTTCCTTTACATCACGGATCGTTTTTGCGCCCGTTTCCGGATCCTTATCGTAGACTGCCAGCCGCAACGTCACCTTGAGCGGCGCGGCATAAGTCATTCCACGCTCCTTGCATTCGGTTACGGTGTACTTCAGGTTCATCTCCACGTACGTACCGCACAGATCGCAAAGCGGGAGCGCGTTTTCATTGACGTGCCCGCAGTGAGTGCAGTTCACATCGCTGCCCAGCGCAGGATCAATCATGATTTTGTGATTGCACCGGGAACAGTTGACACGCAGGTTGGCAACACCTTTCAGTTTCCCGCACTTGCACTGCCAGTTGCCGATCCAATAATCGACAAACTGCAGGGTGCAAATGTCGCGATAATCAGTAATTGGAAATACGCTGTTAAAGACCGCTTGCAGACCGTTGTCTTTCCGTTCCGATGGCAGCAGACTCATCTGAAGAAATTCTTCGTAAGATTTCCTCTGAATCTCAATCAGATTCGGAATCTGGAACGCCATCGGGATCTTGGAAAAACTCACGCGATCACGAGAAGTGGACGCAATGTTTTCCTTCATAAATTCACACGTTCCTCACAAAAAAGTTTCTTTTCACGCTTGAGGCTTCCGCAGATGTCGGATGGACATTTACTTGATCTCGACAACTGCGCCGGCTTCCGCGAACTTCTTCTTGATGGTCTCCGCTTCTTCCTTGGAGACTCCTTCCTTCAGCGGTTTCGGCACTCCTTCGACAAGATCCTTGGCTTCCTTCAACCCAAGGCTGGTAACTTCACGCACCACCTTGATAATGTTGATCTTTTTATCTGCGGGATAGCTGGTCAAAACGGCGTCAAAGAAAGTTTTTTCTTCCTTCTTTTCCGCTTCGCCCGCCCCGGCCGCACCGCCACCTGCCGCAAGCGCAACAGGCGCCGCCATGGCAGCCGAAACTCCGAACTTCTCTTCGAGCGATTTGATCAACTGTGACAACTGAAGAACCGACATGTCTTCAATCGATTTAATGATCTCTTCCGTATTCATTTCTCCTCCTGAGGATTCTGGTCTAGATTTCTGAATTTCAGAAAGCACAACTAAAAATTTCTGTATGGTCCCATTGAGTACCCACAACAAGCGACGCAGAGGCGAGGCCAACAAGCCAACCACCTGACCCTGCAATGCCGCCCGAGTCGGCAGATTTGCTACTTCCTGGATCCTTTTTGCCGCGATCAGAGCACCTTCCAGGAAACTTGCCTTGATTACCAGGTCGGGATTCTCTTTGGAAATGTTGTTTAGAACCTTTGCCAGGCTCACGGCATCATCGTACGTGTATGCGATCGCCGTGGGACCGCTAAAATGATTTGACAGCGCATGGAGCGGCAAATCTTTTGAAGCAAGCAGCGCCAGGGTATTTTTTACAACCTTCAAAATCCCCTGCGACTTTCTGATCTGGCGGCGAAGCTCTGTGGCATCCACAACTTTCATTCCACGAAAATCAACAAGGAAAGCGCTTTTTACTTTCTCAAAATCCTGCCTTAGCTGTTCCACTTCACTTTGTTTCTCAGTACGATTCATCGCCCCTCCCTACGCATTCGCCCTTGTCTCGAGCGAGGTTGTGTTGATCCGGACGCTGGGAGACATGGTTGCGGTCAGAAAGAATTTCTGGATGTATTTTCCCTTCGCAGACGCCGGCTTTGCTTTGATAATTGCGTCCACAAGCACCTGTGCATTGTCGATCAATTTGTCCTTTGCAAACGACATTTTGCCGAGCGGAACGTGCACGTTGGAAGTCTTGTCCACACGGAACTCCACTTTTCCTGCCTTGACTTCCCGGACGGCGCGGGAAACATCAAACGTGACCGTTCCGGACTTCGGGTTCGGCATCAGACCGCGCGGACCAAGAATCTTTCCGAGTCTGGCTACATTTTTCATCGCATCCGGTGTGGCAATCACAGAGTCAAACTCCATCCAACCGCCGACAATCTTTTCAATCAGTTCATCCCCGCCTGCGAAATCAGCCCCGGCTTGCTCGGCTTCACGGATTTTTTCTCCGCTGGCAATCACCAGCACCTTTTTTGATTTCCCTGTCCCGTGCGGCAGAATCACCGTGCCGCGCACCATCTGTTCTGCGTGCTTGGGATCCACACCCAGACGAAGGTGCGCTTCCAAAGTTTCGTCGAACTTTGCAAACTTCACCTTCTGCAAAAGCTCAATCGCTTCAGGAATCGTATATTCCCTGTCTTCCACTTGCTTCTTCGCATTCGTAAATTTCTTTCCTGCTGCCATAAACTCTCCTAGACGCTAAATGATGTCCAAACCCATGCTGCGGGCAGTTCCTTTGATGATCCGCACAGCGGCTTCCAGCGAGCTTGCGTTGAGGTCCGGTAATTTCGTTCTGGCAATCTCTTCAACTTGTTTTTCTGTTACTTTTCCCACCTTATTGCGGTTTGGCTCCCCGGACCCTTTGATGATTCCGGCGGCTTTCTTCAGCATTTCCGCTGCAGGTGGAGTTTTGGTAACAAAACTGTAACTGCGATCTACATATATCGTGATGATGACTGGAATCACCGATCCTTCCATCGTCTTTGTTCGTTCGTTAAATGATTTGCAGAACTCCATGATATTCAGACCATGTTGACCCAGGGCCGGGCCAACCGGAGGGGCAGGCGTCGCCTTGCCACCGGGAATCTGCAACTTAATTTGCCCAGTAATTTTTTTTGCCATGATTCACCTGCTCGTGTCCGTAAAGCGAAGCTAACTGATTTTCTCCACCTGTAAGAAGTCCAACTCTACTGGAGTAGCCCTTCCAAAAATCGTGACCATGACTTTCAGTGTGCTCCGCACGGGGTTCACCTCTTCGACCTGACCAGTAAAATTGCTGAAAGGACCATCAATGATCTTGATCGTTTCTCCTCGATCAAAGAGAAACTTGGGGGCGGGTTTTTCCGCGGCTGCGCTGATTTGATGCACAATTTGTTCGACTTCACCTTCCGAAAGGGGGGTGGGGGTACGCCCGGAACCAACGAAACCGGAAACTTTCGGCGTGTTGACCACAACATGCCAGACATCGTCCGACATTTCCATTTCCACAAGAATATATCCGGGATAAAATTTCTTTTCTGTTTCCACCTTCTTACCGCTTCGCACTTCGAGAACTTTTTGCGTCGGTACCAGGACTTGACCGACAAAATCATCCAGTGCGAATACTTTGACTCGTTTCTGAAGCGCATCCACGACTTTGTTTTCGTAACCAGAGTAGGTGTGGATTACATACCATTTCTTAGCCATATACTTGTATTCCTTACGCCGCAGCCTTGAACAGATAGCCGAGGAGTTGCCCCAGAGCCAGATCCACTATGTAGAGAAAAATGCCAAAGATGAAAACCGCCACAATCACCACAATGGTTGTGTCGCGAACTTCCTTGAATGTGGGCCAGGTAACCTTCTTGACCTCGGCGTTGACCTCCACAAAAAATGTTTTGATGGAAGTCCAGATTCCTTTAATTTTCTCCAGCCCTTCGCTAAATTTATTCGCCACGGCGAATTCTCCTGATCGTTCCATAGAATAGAATCACTTCCGGTTGTTTTTCCCCCGCCTGGGATCGATGGCAGGCCAGGAGGGATTCGAACCCCCATCCCTCGGTTTTGGAGACCGATGCTCTAGCCGTTCGAGCTACTGGCCTGTGTGCGTCATTGCGTCGTCGCGTCTATTGCGTCTGTCGCGATGACGCGATGACACGATGACTCGATAGACGTTACTTGACCTCCTTGTGCGCCGTATGATTGCGGCACCAGGGACAGTATTTTTTTCGTTCCAGCTTGTCGGGAGTATTCTTCTTGTTTTTTGTTGTGCTGTAATTGCGGCGTTTGCATGCACCGCATTCCAACTGGATAATTTCTCGCATAACTCAACTCAGGCAAAAAAAGTTCAAGGTTTCGATTTCCGAAAGCCCACGACCGGGGTTGAACCGGTGACCCCTTCCTTACCAAGGAAGTGCTCTACCACTGAGCTACATGGGCGTTCCAATTGGATGGCCCTCGTATGCCGCCGGACGCGCAGGCAAATGTTTCGGCAACCCAGGAAAAAAACCACAGAGACACGGAGGCACGGAGAAAAAACAAATTCC